>JBATTD010000278.1:0-3730 GCA_049670345.1 Ignavibacteriaceae bacterium | reverse complement strand
CAGATGACCTTGGTTACGGGGATTTAAGCTGCTACAATCCCAATTCGGTTATACAAACACCCAATATCGATAAGATGGCTGATGAAGGTATAATGTTTACTGATGCTCATACGCCTTCTTCGGTTTGTACCCCAACTCGTTATAGCGTATTAACAGGAAGGTATGCATGGAGAAGCAGATTAAAAAGAGGAGTTTTTGGCGGTTACAATAAACCTCTTATAGAAGCAGGTAGACCTACGGTTGCATCATTTTTAAAACAGAACGGATACTCTACTGCATGCATTGGTAAATGGCACTTAGGCTGGAATTGGCAAACTAAGGATGGTAGCGAACCTGAGTGGGATGGTGATTATGAACAGGAAAACATCGACTTTACAAAACCAATTACTCAAGGTCCTAACGATTTAGGATTCGATTACTTCTTTGGAACATCCGGATGCACAACTGATGATCCACCTTTGTGTTTTATCGAAAACAACAGAACAGTTGGAATCCCGGATAGGTATGCAGCTGAAGATCCGGCAGATGAAGGAAGACTTTTATTGTCGGTAGAAGGATGGAAGCACGAAGATGCTGATTTTGAATTTATGAACAAGGCTCTAAAATTTATTGAGGATAATTCAATACAAAGCAAACCATTCTTTATTTATCTACCTTTATCTGTTCCCCATATACCATGGTTTCCTCATGAAGATTTTAAAGGTAAAAGCGGTGCAGGTCCAAGAGGAGATCAAGTATTGATGGCTGATTTTATTGTTGGCCAAATAAACAGGAAACTTGAGGAATTAAAAATTGTAGATAATACCCTGGTTATTTTCACAAGCGATAATGGACCAAGAGCAGGAGTAAATGAACACCAATCTGCATGGAAATGGAGAGGCTATAAAGGTTCTATCTGGGAAGGAGGACACAGGGTACCATATATAGCAAAATGGCCTGGAGAGATTAAGCCGAGTACAAAAAGTAATCAGCTAACTGTGCTTACTGATCTAATGGCTAGTGTTGCAGCAATAATTGGAAAAGAATATCCTCAAAGATCGTGTGAAGATACGTACAATATTTTACCGGCGTTGCTGGGAGAAGATGGCGGTAAACCGATTCGTGAAATTGCAGTTCATCATTCCGGTGGTGGTGTATTTGCATTACGTAATGGAGATTGGAAGCTAATTGTTGAATCGAAAGAAGGAGGTTATGATAATCCTCCGGTTGCAGGGAGTGAAGGACAACTCTATAATCTGAAAGAGGATCCTTATGAAACTCATAATTTGTATGAAGCGGAACCTGAAATTGTAAATGATCTTTTGGCAATATTACAAAAAGTACAAAACGGTAATTACAGATAAAATCAATTATCAATAATACATTCATCAAAACTAAACTAAAGGAGAAACGTATGAAGCGAATTATTTTTTCACTTTTCTTAATCTCATTAATGAATGCCGGTTTCGCCCAGCAACCGGAACCAATTGGGTATTGGGCATTCGATAATGTTCGCTCAGAATTAAAAGAATTAGAAATGGTGAGAGGGGAAACATTCTTACCGAGAGAACGGTTCGGATATGTTACAAACAGTGTGAACAATGTTGAAAGTGATTTGAATGGTAAGTATTACAAACAAGTTCCTGGTGTTATTAATGGAGCAGTTTTGCTAGATGGTAATACTGCATATATTGAAGTTGAGCCGGAAAATGTTCCGCATGTTGAAGGGGATTTTTCGGTGGAAGCCTGGGTTGCAATGGGTGCTTATCCAAATAATGTATCGCCGATTGTAGATAACCAACGTGATCCTGCCGAAGGATATTTCAATGGCTACTTTTTTGGTTTGGACGCCTTAGGTCGACTCATATTAAGAATTGCTACCGACGGCCGAGATGAGGAATTGGTCGGCACAAATAGAATTCCGTTGAAGAAATGGACACATGTAGCCGGCACATATTCACCTGAAAACGGAATGAGGATTTATATTGATGGCGAACTTGAAGGGGAGCAGATGCCTAATAATAAGTTTACTTCGGCACAAGATCAAGTCAATATTCTAATTGGGAGAAGTAGAACTAAAATGCGACCCTACGGAACGATACGCCCTCACGGAACACAACCATATGATATGTTTTATGACGGGCTTCTTGACGAAATAAAAATTTATGATGAAGAATTGACTTCAAAACAAGTTAAAGACGAATTCTCTTCCGGTAACTCGGATGCAGTGGTTGATTTAATGGATAGGGTAATGCCTACCGGTCCCTTGAGCAAAGGATATTTTGGAGCAATTAGTACAAACTTGGAATACTATCCCGCTTATGACGCGTTGTGGCATGTAGGAGACGGCAACGACGTAGTAGTCCGTTTCGATCAAGCTCCTGTTGAGTTTGTGTTTTGGAAGGGTGCAAATTATCAAGCACATCTGGTAACGGAAAAAGGATTCTGGTTCAACAACGGTTTTAACGAAGGATGGAGTGATCACGGCAGTGCTGAACCGATGTCAGATAAACAAACGCGTTATTCTCACGTGATGGTTCTGGAGAGTAATGAGGCACGAGCTGTTGTAAAATGGCGCTATGCATTGATAGATAACTGGGATAGTTTCGCATTCTTTGATCCCACCACTAGATGGGGTGACTGGACTGAAGAGACATTCTATATTTATCCCGACATGGTTGCAGTGCGTGAAGATGCACTTTACAGCAATGCACCCCGAGCAGAACATGAATGGCAGGAAAGTATGGTTGTCCCGGGTCCGGGTCAGCGACCGGAAGATCTTCTTGAATATGCTGCATTAACTTTAGGAAATACGAAGGGCGAGTTTCATACATATTCCTGGGAAAATGATACACCACCGCACTTTCCACCAGCACCGAAAAATCCAAATATTCAGTTAGTTAATATGAAATCGGAATGGAAACCGTTCTCTATTTTAAGAGCTCAGGATAATCCTTCTATCGATGTCTACTCAGGCGAAATAAGACGAGATGTTAGTGTGTTCCCCTGGTGGAACCATTGGCCGGTTGCTCAGAAACCCACCGACGGAAGATATGCAATGGCTGCAGATCGACCATCGCATTCATCCCTTTCACACTGGTTCTGGGATGCCTATAATGTTACAGATAATTCGATGACGAAATTATTGCTTACCGGATTCACTAATAAAACGGCTGAAGAGTTGCTTCCCTTAGCTAAAAGTTGGGAGAATCCTCCAGAAATTACGGCTGCCAATGGTTTAGAGATTAAGTATGATCAGGTTGAAAGGGCGTTCAATATAAAAGCAGATAATGGAGTTGATGAAATTAATTTTGAATTAGCAGCTACAAAAGATTCTCCTGTATTAAATCCGGCATTTGTAATAACTGACTGGGGCAGGGATGGAATTGAGCTCTATGTTGATAATGAAAAGATAAATAAAGGAAAAGATTTTAGAATTGGATATGAACAGAAGTTAGATGATGTTGATTTAGTTGCGTGGATTAAATATTATTCAGAAGAGATGATAAAAGTTAGAATATTGCGTTCTAATTAATTTTTTCGCGGGATGGGATTATTAAAAATTTCATCCCGCAATCTTACTAAAAACTTAATATTTTGAATAATTAGAAAAGTTTCCTTGAATGTTAGTTTAGATAATATTAACTTACTTTCATAACATTAGAAAGTATGTTAATTTCAATTCAAAATTGATATAATTAGGCTTTTAATAGATTTTCAATCAAAATGGAAAAATTGATGTGCACATGTT
>JBATTD010000277.1:0-4077 GCA_049670345.1 Ignavibacteriaceae bacterium | reverse complement strand
CTACAGGGGTGGTATTTCTGTTGGAGATTGTATTAAGAATTCGGGAATTGTTACAGAGAAAATTAGAAACCTAATGTAGAATTTAGAGTGTAGAATGTAGAATGAAAGTATTCGAAAAGGAAGTATCTTATGGAAACCCGATTGTATCAAAAAGTTATAATTTTGCACTTCGAATAGTAAAGTTCTAAATATTTTATATTGATAAGAAATAGGACTCTTGAAGTAATTTTTAAGCAACTATTGAGATCCGGAACCTCCATCGGGGCAAATGTATCAGAATCTCAAAGTGCTTTTACTAAAAAGGATTTTATACATAAAATGGGAATTTCACTTAAAGAAGCCCGCGAAACAGAATACTGGTTAAAGTTATTGAATGAAAGTAATATAATTAGTAACGATGAATATAAAAGTTTATATAATGATTGTGAAGAAATTTCAAAACTCTTGACAACCATAATTAAATCTGCAAAACAAAAATCAAAATAATTCTACATTCTACATTGAGAACCGGAGAAAAAATGGACAACAAATTCAACTTTAAAAGATTCAGACGCTTACGTTACAACCCTATTGTTAGGGATATGGTTCGCGAGACTGAATTGTCTAAAAACGATCTGATATATCCACTGTTTGTAATGCCGGGCGAGAAGATTAAAAATCCCGTTAAATCAATGCCGGGTGTTTTTCAGTTTTCAATTGATAGTCTTATTGAAGAGTGTAAGGAAGTACGAGACCTTGGAATACCGGCAATAATATTATTCGGAATTCCGGAACACAAAGATGAGCAGGGATCGGAAGCATATGATTCAAACGGAATAATACAAAAAGCGATTCGCGCTATAAAACAGCAAGTAAACGATTTGCTTATTATTACAGATGTCTGTTTGTGCGAGTATACTTCCCATGGTCATTGCGGATTATTAGACGGCGAAGAAATTTTAAATGACGAAACACTGACGTTGCTTGCAAAAGAAGCAGTATCACATGTAGAAGCTGGGGCAGATATGGTTGCCCCATCGGATATGATGGACGGAAGAGTCTTTGCAATAAGAAAAGCACTGGATTATAAAGGGTTTACCAAAACTCCGATAATGAGTTATGCAGCAAAATATTTTTCCGGTTATTACGGTCCATTCCGCGATGCAGCCGAATCTACTCCCGCATTTGGGGACAGAAGATCTCACCAAATGGATATTGGAAATATTAATGAGGCAATCCGTGAAGTTGAAGCGGATATAGAAGAAGGTGCCGATATTGTAATGGTTAAACCTGCAGGACCATATCTTGATGTAATAAGCAAAGTTAAAGAGAAATTCGGAATGCCAACGGCAGCTTACCAGGTAAGCGGTGAGTACTCAATGATTAAAGCTGCCGGAATGAATGACTGGATAGATGAAGAAAGGGTAATGATAGAATCTCTAACTTCAATAAAACGTGCAGGCGCAGATATGTTTCTAACTTACTTCGCAAAAGATGCTGCAAAGTGGATTTCAGCCAAAGGCTGATGAGCCTCCGGCTCAGATAAGAATTGACAATGACATATTTATAGTCATTGAGAGGAACGTAGAGACGAAGCAATCTATTATCACCCGTTGACAATTACAGGAGAATAAAAATGCAATACAGAAAACTTGGGAAATCAAACATAGAGGTCTCGGAAATATCTCTCGGCTGCTGGACAATGGGAGGACTGAACTGGGTCGATGGAATGCCAAACGGCTGGGCAAATGTTGATGAGAAAGAAGTTGCCGAAGCAATAAACTATGCAATTGATAATGGTGTAAACCATTTTGATAATGCGGATGTTTACGGAAACGGCAAAGCTGAGAGAATGCTTGCAAGGATTCTCGGCAACAGAACAAACGACTTTATCATTGCAACAAAAGTCGGATGGTTTCCCGGAACTGCTGCAAATGCGTTCGAACCAGCGCACATCAGGCATCAATGCGAGCAATCTTTAATTAACCTGAAAAGGGATTACATCGATCTTTACTATTTTCATAATGGGTACTTTGGTGATAATGACGTATACCTTGATGACGCGATTGAAGTGATGTGTAAACTTCGCGATGAGGGAAAAGTACGATTGATCGGACAGTCTGCATATTCCAATGAGGAGTTTCAAAAACTGATTCCGAAAGTTAAACCTGACGTTATTCAAAGCTGGGCTAATGCTATGGAAACACCTTTTATCGAAGAAGGTTCTCCGACAAGAAAGCTCATGGAAGAAAACAACATTTCTTTTGTAGCATTTCGACCATTAGGTCAAGGACTTTTACTCGATAGGTATCACAAAGATAATCCGCCCAAGTTTGAAGATGGTGATCACAGGAAAGGATTAGATAGATTTTCGGCTGAAAAGCTTGCGGAGCTTGAACCAAAGCTTGAACTGCTAAAGGGAAAATTCGGATCTTCTATTGAAGAGCTTGCAAGGATGGCGCTGCAGTATCTGCTTCACTATAAATTTATGGGTGCAGTAATTCCCGGGTTCAGAAATCTTAAACAGGTTAAAGTGAATCTATCCGCAATGGATAAGCCGCTAACCGAAGAAGAGTTTGGATTTATAAACCAGGTGTTTTCAAAAGTATAAACTTTTTCCTGCAACAAATTCCGCAGTGACTAAACTAAATGAAAAAAGTTTACTTCCGGTTTTACGAAGAATTAAACGACTTCTTTCCCGAAGAAAAACGAAAAATTCGATTTACACATAACTATATAGATCGTGCTTCTGTTAAAGATGTTATAGAATCATTTGGGGTTCCGCATACAGAGGTTGATTTGATCCTCGTTAATGGTAAGTCTGTGGGGTTTGATTATATAATTAGTGATGGTGATGATATTTCTGTTTACCCTGTTTTTGAATCACTTGATATCACAAACGTTCAGCACTTAAGACCAAACCCGTTGCGCAATCCAAAGTTTATTGCCGATGTACATTTAGGAAAGCTTGCACGTTACTTAAGAATGATGGGTTTTGATGTGCTTTATAAAAACGATTTTGATGACGATGAAATAGTAAATCTTTCATTATTAGAAAGGCGTGCAATTCTTACAAAGGATAGAGGAATTCTCAAACACAGTGAAGTGACTCATGGATATTGGGTAAGAACCACAAAAGTTAAAGAACAGGTGATCGAAGTAACAAAACGTTTTGATCTCAAAAATATTATTAAAGAATTTTCACGATGCATTGAGTGCAACACTCTCCTCATCAAAACAGATAAGGATAAAATATTAAGAGAACTGCCTCCAAGAGTTGCACAATCTCAAGAGGAATTCTATAGATGCCCTGTTTGCAATAAAAATTACTGGAAAGGAACCCATCATCAACAAATGTTATCGTTTATCCAAAGTGTAAAAGATATTGAATTTTAATTAACTAAATTTTGTTATAAAATTATTTTTTATTTAAACAAAATTATTTGCTAAATGTGGATTATACTTCGTCTCCTTATCGGAATAGCTCTACTGCTTACAGTTGAGTTATACTTTGTAAAGAAAACCAATCTTTCAGTAAAAAATATCTTTCCAAAATTTTATCAAAATAAATATCCGTTAATTAGAAGGATATTTCTTATCTGGTTAAATCTTTATCCTGTTGTGTTAATTGTCATTTTCATCTATTTCTCAATATCCGGGGAATACGTTTCTTCTCCGGATAATAAAATAATTGATTACCTGCTTATTTATCCATTCTGGAGTTGTTTTATTCTGATGACCCAGGTTGGGATTTATTTTCTGATAATTGATTTCTTAAAACTTCTCCTGCTTCCTTATTACAGAAAACATCGAGATAACCTTTTGCGTATTCAATCGGTAGTTGTGTTGGTTCTGGTCCTGTTTTTTATAATTTACATTCCTATAAGAGTTATCTACGATTATAATGCTGTTTCCATAAGAACAGTCGAGTTTAAAAAGGAAACCCTGCCGGATGCTTTGAACAATTTTAAGATCGCTTTTATCTCAGACATTCAGGCAGACCATTATACTGATGAAGGTCGGCTCAGTAATTTTATAAGCAAGGTAAATGAACTTGAACCCAACCTAGTTCTTATAGCAGGAGACCTTATAACAACA
>JBATTD010000276.1:0-7081 GCA_049670345.1 Ignavibacteriaceae bacterium | reverse complement strand
CAATTAATTGTAAGCCATGTTGAGGAAGGTCTTCAACTTGGTAAGGATAATAATTTGCCTCAGGAGATACTCGATTTTATTCCAATGCATCATGGTACAACTGTGATGACATATTTTTATGAAAGAGCAAAAAAACTATATAGTGAAGACAATGTAAAAATTAATGATTACAGGTACCCAGGTCCAAAACCTAACAGTAAGGAAACAGCAATCATTATGCTTGCGGATGGATGCGAATCAGCAGTAAGGTCCATTGCAGAACCGGATAGCGATAAAGTTGAAAATGTTATCGATGGTATTTTTAATTCACGTATTGATGACGGACAATTAGAAGATTCCCCTGTAACTTATAGCGATATAACCAAAATGAAAGAAGCATTCTTAAGCATACTTTTAAGCCAGCATCACAGAAGGATTCGCTATCCTAAACAGGAAGAGATGGAAAAAGGGTTGAATGAAGAAAAAACAGAATAATGGAAACTTTCCTGAAAGAATATCTTTCCGTTTTAAAGCTTGAACGAAACCTCTCTAACAATACTATTACATCGTATAGGAATGATATAAGTTCTCTTTTGCGTTTTTTAGAAGAGAAGAAAATCAACGACCTATCGGAAATAAATTTTTCTGATTTAATAGAATTTTTTAAGGTGCTAAATAAAATCGGATTAACAAGCACTACAGCAGCACGCTATTTCTCATCTATTAAAAGTTTTTTTAGCTATTTGCATACGAGCAATTATATTTTGGAAAATCCAGTTGAAAGGCTTAGTTCGCCAAAACTATCCAAAAACTTACCGATTGTACTTAGCGTTGAAGAAATAGAATCAATCTTATCTTCACCGGATTATAGTACCAAGCTGGGGTTAAGAGATAAAGCATTGCTGGAACTTTTATATGCATGCGGGATACGTGTTTCGGAAATTATCGGTCTGAAAATATCGGATCTGTTTTTGAAGGAAGACGTGATAAGAGTGTTCGGAAAGGGGTCGAAGGAAAGGATAGTGCCCATCGGCGGCTCTGCAATTCGGTGGGTTGAAGATTATCTTTTAAAGAGCAGACCTTTATTAGAAAAGAGATTAAAAAGTGAAAACGTTTTATTCCTGAACAACCGTGGAACAAAACTTTCAAGAATGGGTGTGTGGAAAATAATTGACAGGTACACTAAAGAAGCGGGAATTAAAAAGGAAGTCCACCCACACACTTTTAGGCATTCATTTGCAACTCATTTATTAGAAGGCGGAGCAGATTTACGTGCAGTACAGGAAATGCTTGGTCATGCTGATATTTCCACAACGCAAATATACACTCATATCGACAGGGATTATATTAAGCAGGTTCACAAAGAGTTTCATCCAAGAGGTTAACATTGCCCGATCTTCAAATAAGCGAAAGACTAATAAACTTTTTAATGTTTTTGCCGATATTTCTTCTTTCAATTTCGGTTCACGAATATTCTCATGCATTTTTTGCAAATAAATACGGAGATGATACTGCAAAAAATTTAGGAAGATTAACATTAAATCCTTTTAAGCATATTGATCTTATTGGAAGTGTAATTATGCCGCTGGCTGCTTTTGCATCGGGGTTTGCGTTAATTGGCTGGGCTAAACCTGTTCCGGTCGACAGGAGAAAGTTTAACGATCCTTTAAAGAATGATGCTGTAGTATCATTTGTCGGACCGCTTTCAAACTTTACTTTTTCGGTTTTGTTATTTGTTTTATTCCTTATTTCTGTAAATGTTTTTGGAGAGCAAAACTTAATTATAAGTGATTTGCTCTGGTACGGTGTTTTCCTTAATGTGTTTTTATTTGCATTTAACTTATTACCGATTCCTCCACTGGATGGTTCACATATATTATTCGATTTTTTCCCAAATAAACTAACCGCCAAGTATTTGAATCTTGGTTTGTATGGATCCTTGCTGTTGCTGATTTTCATCTACAGTCCGTTATGGGGAATTTTTATGAAAATCGTTAACTTCATTCTACAATTATTTTTAAAGGTTGGCGGATATGTTTAAGCGGTCGGCAATATTATTTTTATACTTACCCTGCTGTTTGATGACTTTTATTTCGTGTGAAAAAGAATCATCCTATAATGAAAACTTAAAATATTATCAATCAACAGTAGATACAGCCTCATCGAAAAAAATAGAGCATTTCTTCTTTGTTGGTAAAGCTGGAAGCGAAACAGGTTTATATAAATATAATTTAAATGATAATAAATATGAACCTTTTTGGTCAATTCCAAATGAAACTATTGTTCAGCTTTCGTATAGTAATAATCTTGAGTATGCATTTTTTTTAACTGCAAGAAAACTTGGCACTAAACGAGGTGTTTCTTTTATTAGAGGAATAAAGCTTTACAGCATTGACTTAAGAAACTCCTCAGTTGAACCGATAAGTAAAATTGGTAATGCAGTGCAGTTGTTTGCATACTGGCTTGATAATAATTACAAAATACAGTTTACACAGTTCGATATGAAAATCGCATCACGTATAAATAAGATCAATCAAATCTATAGTCCATTTGGAAAAATTATAAAGGAAGATATAGAGATATTCGATTTCATCAAAGATGGATACCCGCAGTTTGAAATAAAGCGTAAATCGTTCATTTCACCTTCCGGCAATTTCGGAATTACGCAATCAGCAGACTCCGTATTTTTAAGTATCGCAGATGCTGTAGATAAAGTATTTATTAATTCTACCGCCGGCAAAATTAGTAAAGTTGAATGGAGTTCCGACGAGAGTTATGTTTTTTTCACTTCAAATTCAATTAACGAAAATAAATTTAAGAAAATACCATCAACAATTTATGTTTACGATCTTGTTAATCAAAAAATAGTAAAGAAGTTGGATAGTGAAGATAAATTGAACTTTATTATCGCAAATGATTTACTGATATTTGATACAAGTTTTAATAATCAGTCTGCAATAGGTGTGTTTAATTATAAAAAGAATAAAGATGTCGTTAGAATTCAGGTAAAAGGCGGCTGCGGCATAATAAATATACTTTGAAAGCCCATTAATAAATTTTAAATTATTCTTGTCCACAAAGTGGTATTAGATTGAAGCTACCGGAGGTTTTTCAATCTTTTTATAACAGGATAGAGAAAGATGAGAATTTTTCTTATCCAATCAGGATTCTGTTCGTTTAGTTTAGCATCAAAATCCCAGTTACACATTTCTACTCTTTCTTTCATCACAGCCGGATGAGTATCTGAAAATCTTTTTAGATTTCCCAGGTCATCATAATTAGTTGTAGCTGCAGAAAATTCTTCTACTTCCTCATCAGTATGATAGAGTTTGTGGAAGTCAAGTCTTTTCATCATTAAAGTATGGGGGGGTCTTACCCAGCCGTAATGATAAATCTCCGCATCTATTTCAACGGCCTTTACTGGCAAAGTATTCTTGTGTCGGAAATCCATTGCATCACCCCATGATACAATATCACTGTGATTTTTAATAACGCGTACTTCTTTAATGTACCAATTCCTGTAATTATCCTGGTAATAATCATAACTGCCGTAGAAATGTTTATATCTGAAACGCAGTCCTTCTACCTTTTTATTCAAAAGGTATTCTTCCATCGCTGCTTTAACTGGCGGGATATATTTATCGTGCAGTACCTCGTCGGCCTGAATATAAAAGCACCAGTCACCCTTGCATTCATTCAATGCTGCATTTGTTTCAACGGAAAGGAGCTTTCCTCCTTCGCGCAGGCTCATATCCCAGGTCCTTCTGATAATTTTTATTTTATCGCTTTTGATAGATTCAACAACCTGAAGAGTACTGTCATCCGAATAGCCGACGTTTACAATTACTTCATCGCATATGGGCAAGATTGATTCAATTGCCTCTCTGAAAGGATAAAAATACTTAACTCCGTTTCGTACTAATGTAAAACCTGAAACTTTCATATTTGCTCAAAGTTTGAATTGCATATCATAAAGTCTACGGTAAAGACCGTTTAAGTTAAGAAGGTATTCGTGGGAACCATGTTCAACAATTTTTCCATCACCTATAACTATTATTTTATCTGCACTCTGGATTGTTGATAGCCTGTGAGCGATAACTATAGACGTTCTGCCTTTCATAAGTCTTTCAATAGCTTGCTGAACGAGTAATTCGGATTCAGTATCCAGCGATGAAGTTGCCTCGTCCAGTATCAGTATAGGCGGATTTTTTAACAGCGCCCTTGCAATTGAAATTCTCTGCCGCTCACCCCCGGAAAGTTTTACACCGCGGTCACCAATAATCGTATCGTAACCGGCTTTAAGTTCTGTTATAAAACTATGTGAATTGGCTGCCCTTGCCGCGTCGATAATTTTTTCCATCGGAAGCTCTTTTGAACCGTATGCAATATTACTTCTGATAGTATCGTTAAACAAAATTGTTTCCTGCGTAACGATTCCCATTAAAGCACGAAGGGATTTCATTTTTATCTTCCGGATGTCAATCCCGTCAATGGAAATACTTCCTTCATTCACGTCGTAAAAGCGCGGGATAAGATCCACAAGGCTTGATTTGCCTGCCCCGCTAGGTCCAACAATAGCAAGCACTTCTCCCTTTTTTATTGTAAGATTAATATTTTTAAGTATTTCATCGGTACCATCATAGTGGAAACTTACGTTTTCAAATTCAATATTATTATTAAAATGTTCCAACATAACTGCGTCTTTCGCATCTTTAATATTGGGCTTGGTATCTAATATGCGGAAAACTCTCTCGGAAGCAGCAATACCTTCCTGGATGCTGTTAAACATCTGTCCGAATAGTTTTAATGAAGGCATCATCTGAAAAAAGATACCGAGATAAACAAAAAATGCCCCCGGGGTCATATCGCTATTTCCCATTACAATCTGAGTTCCTATAAAATAGAGAATGATTGTAATCGTAACTACACCAATAAATTCCGTAATTGGAGCGGCCAAAGCTCTTCTTCTGATCAAACTTATCAGCAGTGAAAAATAATTTTTCTCTTCTTCTTTGAATCTCCTTATCTCGTACTGCTCCATTCCGAATGCTTTAACAATTCTCATCGCTCCGAATGTTTCATCTAGAATTGAAGTGATGTCTGCTATTCTTTCCTGTGATTTTATACTACGTCTCTTTAATGAGTTTCCGATCTTTGCCAAAATAAACCCGGTAATTGGAAGCAGCGCATAAATAAGCAAAGAAAGTTTCCAATTAAATATGAACAGCACAATTGAGAATACAATTATTAAAGTAGGATCTCTGAAGATGCTGTTGATCACAGCGATCATTGAATCCCTGATTATCTGAACATCGTTTATAATTCTTGATATCAGGATCCCTTTTTTTTCTTTTGTGAAATAACTCAGAGAAAGTTTATGAAAATGCGAGTACAGATCCAACCTTATATCTCTTATCATGCCCTGTTCAACTAATGACATAGAAAAGGTTTGAAGATATGAAAAAAGATTCTTGAAGAAGAATACTATGATCATCAGAATGCAGAGATAAGTAACAAGATCGATCTTGCTGTACTGTGAGACCAGTTCACTCAGCTTATAAGTGAGAAAATCTTTCAGATCGAGAATACTTATGTCTGCCTGAGGTACAAAAGTTTGAGCTGACTGATTAAACAGAAGATCGATGAAAGGCATAATCAGACCAATCGAAAGCAGGCTGAAAAGTACAAATAACAGCATAAAGACGTTAGCGATTACCAGCGGTTTTAGATATGGCTTAAGATATTTAAAAAATCTCCAAAAAGTTTTCATAGTCAGTAAAAATTTTTATTTGTAAAGATAACTACTTCTGCATAAATATGTATTACAGGGTTTCTCCCATCCAGAGAGTAAAGCCTAGCATGCTTCCTAAAACTGCAGGATGCTTAAGATATTGGCTAAGCCATCAATTAGTATTAAATTTGAACAATGTTTATATCAAGGATAAAGTAATTGCATATTGAAAGCCGTTTCGATATTCGTTTGCCATATTATTTAGCAATGGCTGTTGTCAGTAGTTTTCTACTCTCGTTTTTTTTATTGCAGCTGTTTACCGGTCTGCTCGTATTAGCATGGCTGTTTGAATCGAATAAAAATAAATTTAAAGCTCTTGATACAATAAGTTATATATTTATTGCGTTTGTGCTCATAAGAATTTTATCCGCACTTTTTTCTAATTATCCCGATTCGAGTAATCAAATTTATTATAAAGATTCGCTTTTCTTTTTAAGTTTTTTCGCTTTTGTCTATTATTTAAAAGTGTTTGATGAAAACAAACTTAGAACTATTTATTTTGCAGTTGTAATTGCGGCAATTTGTGTTGCGTGCATAGGTCTAACAAAGTTCTTAACCGGTAGCGTAGAACGCGCTCAATCTTTCACATCAGGTTACAGTACATTTTCCTCATACCTTGTTTCCTTAATCGGTTTTGCATTGATATTATTCAGATTAATTAAAGCTAAACAGCAAAAATTACTTTTGGCGGCAGGAATTGTTTTAATGTTAAGCGGAATAGTTACTTCGCTCGGAAGAACGAATATTGTGATAGCAATATTAATTTTTATCACTGGAATTGTCGCTATCAAAATTAAAGCAAGGTATGCCATTACCTTACTGATTTTGGCAATTGGAATTAGCTGGATTTCATTTCAGTTAAATGTAAAAGAGATTAACCAAAGAATTGAAATACCCGTTCAACTTTCTGACAGGGATATACTGTTAGAAACAGCAATGGAACTCTTTATGAAATTTGAAAAACCAATAGTTGGTTATGGACCGCGAACGTTTCATAATGTTTTTACAAACAGAGAACAACTATCCGATAAAGGTGTTGGAAGCTGGCATAACGATTTTATTCAGGTTTATTTTGAGAGCGGATTCCTGGGCTTAGCCGCATTTTTTGTTATTATATTCTTCCCATTAATTAAAGCATTAAAATGTTTAAAAGACTGTCGACTTTCAGAGGATAGAAAATACATTTTAATGGGTGCAGTATTAGGTTTGGTAGGACTGGTTCTTTCCGCGCTAACAGCGGGATTTATAAACTCACCATTCTCTCAATACTTTTTGCCTTCTTTATTACAACTATTTCAGTAATTGTTTATC
>JBATTD010000275.1:0-5899 GCA_049670345.1 Ignavibacteriaceae bacterium | reverse complement strand
GCATTAAGCAATAATATAATTGAAATTGGTGATATTGATCTAAACAACTTACTAAAAGCTTCAATCGAGCTAAAAGTTATTTCCGGTTTTAAGAATTGGATAAGTAGTATTAACGATGCAGTTATTGAACAGCAAAATGATGATGGTTCAATAAATGAAATGAGAAGATATAATGTTAATTATGAAAAAGCACTTGATGATATTACTGAGCTCAATTCATTGCTAAGGCAATTTGAAAAGCCGATGACTCTGGATACATTTTACCAAAACATTTGCGAGTTAATTTATAGTCTCAATATTTACGTAAAAATTTTAGATGGATTTGAGGACTCGGTTGAAAAAGATGTAAAAGCCGTAAACACATTCTTAAATAGTATAAAAGAGTTAATGGATTTACTGAAGCTTGAATATGGAGAAGATAAAAAACTCCCATTAAAATTCTATCTAAGCCAATTAATTACAATAGCATCATTCAGTCGTTACAACATAAAAGAAAAACCCGGTTACGGCGTGCTTGTTACAACTCTAAATGAGATAAGAGGGTTGCAGTTCGATTATTTATTTATTGCAGGATTAACTGATGGAGATTTCCCGACACGTTATTCCCCGGAGATTTTCTTTTCCGGTTCATTTGTTAAGGAAGAGATAAAACATCAAACCGAAGAGAGGTATCACTTTTACCAGGCGTTATGTTCATGGAAGAAAGGGCTTTACCTGACTCATCCGCAAACCGATGAAAGAAAAGAACTTGTTGAATCAAACTTCTTACAAGAATTTAAAGTAGCTTTTAAATTAGCGGAGAAGACGGAAGAAGATTACGACGATTTAATATTTTCACAACTTGAACTTTTAAAATATGTTGGAGACAGCGTAAGAAAAAACCATGCAAACATTCTTTTACCGGAAGAAGAAGAGTTTAATCTAATTGAAGCAAAGAGTGCAATAGAGATAAACGAAATTCGGTTGAACGAACCGTTTGCCGATTCATCGTATACAGGGGTGCTTACAAACGAACTTTCCGATGAATTAAAAAACAAACTATTGGAACTAAAGAATAATCAATATTCAGTAACTCAGTTGGAGAGTTACGCAAAATGCCCGTTCCAGTATTTTGCTGATCGTGTTCTTCATCTTAACACTCTGGAAGAACCAACGGAAGAGTTAGAAGCATTTGAACTTGGGAGTTTGCTGCATGCAATTTTATTTGAATTTTATAAAGAGTTAAAAAGAAAAGATATAATACTGCAAGGAGCTGATGATAAAAATTTTAAAAAAGCCGAAAGTTTATTATTTAAAACTGCACGAGATAAAATTGACAAGCTGAAATTAAACTCTTCATTAACTTTTTACGAAAAAGAAAAAATACTCGGTGTAGATGATAATAAAAGAAATTCAATTCTGTATAAATTTTTGGTGGAAGAAAGGAATTCAACAGATGGTTTTATGCCGGAATTTTTTGAGCTTGCATTTGGTAAGGTTGATAAACTGACTGGAGATAAATCATTATCCAGCGAAAAATTTGAAATTGGAGATATAAAAGTAAGAGGCAAAATAGACAGAGTTGATATTAATGAGAAAGATGGAACCATTAAAATTGTTGACTATAAACTTTCAGGAAATAGACCTAGACAAAACGATTTGCAAAGCGGATTATCATTGCAGCTTCCTTTGTATCTGTATGCAGCGAAAGAATTAATTAAATCACAACTTAATAAAAATTATGAACCTTTCGGAGCGGAGATATATTCACTTAAGTTTAACCAAAAAGATTTCGGGAGTAAATTAGTGGGAATTGCCAGAGCAAAAAACGATAAAGATAAAATGGTGCATCTCGCTAAAGAAATGATAAAGATATGTATTGAATCGATAAGCAAATATGTTGAAGAAATATCATTGGGCAAATTTAATCTTTCGCGGTTAGAAGATAGAGAAAACAAGGTGTGTAAGTTTTGTAATTTTCGTTCTATCTGCAGAATACAGGAGGTTAATTGAGCGGGGATAAATTTGGCTAAGTAGATTGATTAGAAGAGGTGTCTTTGAGAGTATTCCAAAATGTATCAAGCAATTTTTGTATGCCATATTTTGTAATTGAAGAAAAAATAACAGGGGTTTTTTTATCCTCACCGATTTTTAAATCAGATACTTCTTTCATCTTTGCATCATCTGCCAAATCTGCTTTTGATAGAGAAACGAGTATCTTTTTCTCAATTAGCTTGTTACTGTAATTCTTCAACTCGCTGTATAAAATCTCGTAATCCTTTTCATAATTTTCAGAGGTAATATCAATAAGAAATAATATAATTTTTGTTCTTTCAATATGTCTTAGGAATTGATGACCTAATCCTTTCCCTTTATGTGCGCCCTCAATTATTCCGGGTATATCTGCAACGGTAAAACTGTCGTACTCTCTATATTTTACTATTCCAAGATTTGGTTCTAAAGTTGTGAACGGATAATCTGCAATCTTTGGTCGTGCAGCAGATATGGTAGAAATTAGTGTTGACTTACCTGCATTTGGAAAACCTACCAAACCAACATCGGCAATTAATTTTAGTTCAAGTATTACCTTTTTATATTCACCTTGTTTTCCATCCTCGGCGTATCGTGGGGTCTGATTAGTTGAAGTGGCGAAATTACTGTTTCCCTTACCGCCTTTTCCTCCATTTGCAAGCACAACTTTTTTTGTTTCTTCGTTAAGATCAAAAAGCACTTGGTTTGTTTTGAAGTCTTTTACAACAGTTCCTAAAGGAACTTTTATAATAATATCTTTTCCGTTTTTGCCGTCTTTTAGAGAATTGCCACCCATTTCACCATCCTCAGCTTTATACTTTTTCTTGTAACGGAAATCAAGCAACGTATTTAAATTATGATGAGCTTCTATTATCGCACTTCCGCCCTTGCCTCCGTTTCCGCCTGCCGGTCCGCCTTTCGGAACAAATTTTTCACGACGGAACGCAACTGCCCCATCACCACCCCTGCCTGCAGTTACTTCAATAACCGCATAATCTATAAACATTAAATTTGCCTGAAGAAGTGCGAAACGGCATTTGTTAATATAACTCCTTCTTTAGAGTAATGGTTTACCCGGTAAGTGAAGAATACCCCTTTTAATATTTCGGTAGCTTCTTTGTAGGTACTGCACTCTGAAATTTTTTCGATAGTTGTAACAAAATCTTCATCGTCGCCTTGGAATACATTTGAAACTATCTTTTTAACTTCTTTACGTGAAAGATAACTGAACAAATCTTTGTCTCTTAGCGGAACTTCAGCTTTAGGAATCGGGTTTCGAATTCTCTCTTCAATAATTTTTTGTATAACTGAAGGTGTTTCGATTGAAGTTTTTTCTTCAAAATCAAATTCTTCATCAACCGGAGATTCTCCAATATCTTGCTTCTCTATACCCTTAACCGGCTTCTGAATCTTACTGGCATCCTTTTCTATTATCTCATCAATTTCATCTATCATACTCGAAATATCATCTTCAAACGAACTGCCTGCTAATATAGAAGATGCAAGGTCCGTATCGAAAATATTTTCACCATTACTCAGCGTCATTTTTTCATCCGTTGTTGCTGATGGTTTTTCATCATCTACAATATCCGGTTCTTCAATTAATGTTCCCTTGGTATCTTTTTCCTCTTCCTTTTTACTATCATCCTTGAAATAATCTTCGAGCATCTCCTCTACAATTTTTTTCTCCAGTGGGTTATCCTCTTCTTTTTTACCGGTATTCTTTGAAGCTTCAGCAACTCTGGAATTTTCCTCTTCAGGAACTTCACTTAACCGATTAATTATTTCGTCAACAATTGTGTCACCTTCTTCATCTTCAAATATTGATAAGTCAAAATCTTTTTTGACAAAGGTGTCTTCTTCCACAGTTTCGGGTAACTCCTCTTTTATTTCAAACGGCTCCAATTCTTCATCGGTTGTAACATCAGGTTCGGATGATTCTTCTGTTTGCTCTGGCAAGTTTTCTTCAATTTTTTGAAGAGACTCTGCTTCCGCTGAAGTATCAACATATTGTGTATCGGCATCATTTAACACTTCCGAACTATCCTCTTCTATACCAGCTAATTCCTTCTCATAAAAAGTGAGCAATTCATCTGTATCAGAACTATCTTCTTCTCTTTCTATTTCATTTTCTTCGGACTTCACAGTTCCTTCTTCTATTGCAGATACGGAATTCTCTTCATCAGGAAATTTATTTTCGTTTTGAAATTCCTCTTCAATTGATAATAGTTCGTCAATCATCTCTTTTTCAAGTTCATCTTCAAGCGCATCCATAATCATATTTTCAGCATCTTTTTCATCATCAATTATTTCATCAGATACCGAACGGCTTTTAATTTTTTCTTCAGTTACTATTTCTGTTTCCTCGATACTGCTTTGCTCTTTAGCTTCATCAGATTCTTCAATGGTATCGGTTTTCTTAATATCTTGGAGTAATATATCTGAAGAATCATCTTCTAAATCTGGTTGAACAGGTTCATATCCCGAAATAGAATCAGGTTTTAGCGGTGCAGTGGCGTACAAAACTTTTTTAAGATCGTTAATTTCGTATTTCTTTCGTGAACCATCAGGAATACCGTGGTTGAGTTTCAGCAAATGATCCATCAGGTTTTTTTCTTTTAGAAAGATCTCCACCGCCTGCAACGAGATCCTGTTTTTATCGATACCACCAATGTTAAAAAAATCAGCGATAGAGTGAAGGGAATTATTTATCAATTCTTCCGAATTTGAATTGAAAAGTTCTCTATCAATTTTACTTAAGATGAGATCAAATTCTGTAAGAGTAAGTTGTATTACTTTTCTTTTAGAAATGTAAGCTGCTAGTACATTTTTTACATAATCGTAGTAATAAAGATAGTTTAGCATCCGTTGAAGGTCATCAACTGAAACAAAATCCTGATCGTTGTAAATAAGTTTAGTAAGAGACCATTTTGGACGAACGACATAATTGATATTGAACGATACCGCTTGTGTAATAAGTTTTTCAATATCGCTGAAGGATATCTTTTTAGTCTGTTTTAATTCTTCGGCAATTACGTTAAAATGATCGGCTATTTCTCTGCCGGAATAATCGAAGATAGAATCTTCCAATAACTTTTTTCTGTCTCTGAAAATCATGTAATCCAGCTCAGCTGAAATATACAATATGATTGCAGGGTGCAGATCGGTTGTCGATATTTTTTCAAACGTAACGAAAGAGCCGAGGCTTTTTAGTTTGTTAAGCGAAAAATCGCTAATAAATTTTATTTCTTTTTCGAACATAATAGATTTTTTGAAAATGACTATATAAAATAAAAAAATATCCGTTAAAAAATAATTAATATTTTAAAGTGAGACAGGCTAATTAGCTTATTTGTAATTATTTACGGTGATAAATGTTAAGATAGCTAATTAATAAGTTGTAAAGCATATATAATTTAGTTTTTTTAGATTTCATTTATCCTGTAATGTCCATCAAAATTCAACTTTTTAATATAGTTATAAGTGTTTCGAAATTTTACAGGAAATTCAATACTTGTGATAAAAAAATCCCGGCTAAATTGTAACCGGGATTGAGATTCTTCGCTCCTGCCTGACGGCAGGCAGGTTGCTAAGATTGACTATGTTTTTATATCACGTATTAGGTCTCCACCTCTTCAGATTTAAACTTAGCTGTGATAAAATCCCTATTCATTCTTGCAATGTTAGTAATCGATATTCCCTTCGGACATTCGGCCTCGCAGGCGTAAGTGTTTGTACAACTGCCAAATCCCATTTCATCCATAACAGCAACCATTTTCTGTACTCTTTGATATCTTTCCGGCTGCCCTTGCGGTAGAAGAGCATATTGTGAATCTTTAGCACCGACAAATAACATTGCAGATGCATTCTTACATGCAGCAACACAAGC
>JBATTD010000274.1:0-7835 GCA_049670345.1 Ignavibacteriaceae bacterium | reverse complement strand
TTCTTACAAGATTTGGACCCCAATACCCGAGACCCAGTATACCTACTACCATTTAGTAGCCTCCTTTTTTTAGTCAAATATTATTATTGTTAGGGAAGGGCCTAAATCCTAATTACCTTATTCTGCCCCTCGTGCTGTTAAAATTGCTGGTACTGTTTGAACCATTATCTGCAAATCGAACCATGGCGACATATTGTTAATATAATAAAGGTCAAGCACAACGCTCTCTTTGAATGATACTGAACTTCTTCCCCACACCTGCCATACACCGGTACAACCTGGAATAACATTTACACGGCGTTTCTGCCACTCATCGTAATTCTGGTATTCGTATGGTAAACAGGGTCTGGGACCTACTATGCTCATATCGCCCTTTAATACATTAAGTAACTGAGGCAATTCATCAAGGGAAGCTTTACGAATAATTTTACCTATCCAGGTAATTCTGCTATTATTTATGATTTTTGTTCCTGATTCTGCTTCGTCATCTTGCATAAACTCAATCATCTTTTTAACTCTTTCTTCTTCCTTATCACCTTCTGTGTTTTCTCTCATCGACCTAAATTTATAAAACTTGAATTCTTTTCCGTTTTTTCCAATACGAACTTGATTGAAAAGAATTTTACCGGAAGATGAAAACTTTATGGCAATTATAATAAAAAGAATTACCGGTGATAGAATTATTAAAGCAAAAGTTGAAATTACAATATCGGTAAACCTTTTAAGAGCAAGTGTTATGCCATTGTTATAATGTGTAGAAACATCAATTACAGGAATATCTGAATATTTCTCAGTGGAAACTTTTTGAGCAACCACGTCAAATAATTCGGAAGTAATACGAATATTAACATCAAGTTTTTTACAAAGATCAATTACATCTAAAAATTTATCATAATTCTCACTGTCTAGCGCGATAATTATTTCGTCAACATGAAACTTCTTTATTAGCTCTTCAATTTCGTTAAAGCGACCGATTACTTTTGCATCGCTAACAATTACTTCTCCAATCCCTTTATCGTCATCTACAAAACCAACTACTTCTAAACCAATCGGATTTTCAAATAATAACTTGGCAGCTAACAATTTACCTGATTTGCCATCTCCGAGAATTATTATATTTCTTCTGAATCCTGTTGTACTGAATAACAAGTATAATCTTCTCATTAACTCTGTACGAACAAAATAAAGTGAAGGTAATGCAATGAGAGAAAATAAAAATATTAATAATCTCGAATCAATAACGGACGAAGACTCAATCATAATTGATACAAGCACAATAGTCAAAGCGCCATAATAAAGTGCCTTCATAATATGTGTAAGATGCAATGCACGTGTAAGAATTATGTTTAGTCTATACAATCCGTTGAAATTGAAAATAGCAACAAAGAAAATTGAAACTAAAAAGAAAATAAGAATTAGGTTTTGTGCAGCATTTGTAAATTCGATAAAACCCATCGCCGGGTTCCTTCGAAGTAAATACATAGCTGTGAAAAATGATGCGAATAATACAAAGATATCCGTAACGCCGAAAATATATTTATACAGTGGAATTTTTTTCATAAAGAAATTAAATCGTGCCCTCTTATTCTTCTCGTGAAATTAGTATACAAGCAAAAGTGCTAATATCGCAAGTAAAATGCTAAAATTATGCCATGTTTGGAGATAAGAAAATCGTTGATTTTCGGATGTTTAATGTCAATTTTAGATGCTAAAAGTTTCAAAATGAGAATATTCATTTAAAGTAAATAGTATTATGAGACAGGTTAAATATTTAGTTAAAAAATACTTATAAGTTTTTTAGATGTTTTGACATTTAATGTGTAAAATTTGATTACAAGTTTTACACATTAATAAATTGATACTAAAAAAAATAATTTTGGCAGAAGATATTTTTCTTAGCTTCTGCCTAAATAAATCACTCAATTATTTTGTAAAAAATTCTTTTACTTTATCAGATACATAACCGATTTGTTCATCAGTTAATTCAGGATACATCGGTAAAGATATACCACTTTCCGCAAGTTTCTCGGTAACAGGGAAGTCGCCTTTTTTGTAACCAAGATATTCGAAACATTTTTGTTCGTGTAATGGAATAGCATAATGCAATCCTGAAGAAACTCCATTTTCATCAAAGAATTGTTGTAAAGCATCTCTTCTCTCCTGTCTTTTTACACTATCACTATTATTTATCTGGATAACAAATAGATGATAAACATGCTTTACATTCGGCATTTCAACAGGCAGTTTAATATCGCTTACGTCGCCTAAAAATTCTCTGTATTTTGAAGCGGCTCTTCTTCTGCCATCAGTCCATTTATCCAGGTATTTTAACTTCACACCTAATACTGCACCTTGTATTCCCTCCATCCTATAATTATGTCCGAAAGTATCGTGGTAATATTTTTTAGACTGCCCGTGTTCTCTTTTCATTTTTATCACTTGAGCAAGTTGGTCATCATTTGTAAGAACAGCACCTGCTTCTCCGTAGGCGCCTAAATTTTTTCCAGGATAGAAGCTGAATGATGATGCAGCAGATAATCCACCAACTTTTTTTCCATTGTATTCTGCAAGATGTGCCTGGGCAGCATCTTCAACAAGAAGAATATTATGTTTGTCTGCAATTTCCTGTAATTTACTCATATCAGCGGACTGCCCATAAAGATGGACGGCAACTATAGCTTTAGTCTTTGAAGTTATTGCTGCTTCAACTTTTTCAGGATCCAAATTATAATTGTCGGGATGGCAATCAACTAAAACGGGCTTTGCACCACAAAGTGTAACTCCCCAAGCTGTAGCTATAAAAGTATTTGCTGGAATAATTACCTCGTCACCCGGTTTTATTCCTAATGCCCAAAGTACAAGATGATTTCCATCAGTACCGGAACTTGTACCAACACAATGTTTTACACTATGAGCTTCGGCAAAATTGTTTTCAAAATCAGAAACAGGTTTACCAAGTATGTAAGAAGTATTATCCAGTACTTTTTGAATTTCAATTCCAACTTCTTTTTTAATTGATTTGTATTGTAATTTTAAATCTAAAAATGGTACTTGCATTATATATGCCTCCAGATATAATAGGTGTAAATTAAAATCATCCCCAGATCAGAAAATTAATTTGACTAAGGATTTCTTTTGTTGATATTTTTATACAATAACTATGCTAAAGTTATGTAATTAAATAATTTGTTCTTCTTCTATTAGAAATTTATTTTATAATTATGCAATTTATTTTATTACTTAACCAAAAATAAATAAATTTTTACAAGTGGATTATTTTTTTTATTTTTTACCTTTCAAAAAAAATGATTTTTGTAGCCCAAATATTCTACAAATAAAGGACTTAAAAGAGAATTGCTGAAATCAAATGATGCAATTTGGGACATTATTCTCATTTTAATATCTTGGAGAAAGTTATTTAACGGTTATCCTGAATTTTATTATTTTATCGTGGTGGCATAAATATTGTAAATTTGCTAACAAAAATTTCCAATTGGCTGGTCTGCAATTTATTTTATTATAAGAACTTATAATTAACCTGCTGAGCTATTTGAAGTAATCATTTTTAACTTTACTTTGGTTTTATAATTATTTATCTATTCAACTCCAGAGAGGACTTGATGAAGAATTTATTAGCTATTCTTTTCACAACCCTTTCCGTATTTTTGAATCTAAATTCATTTGCACAGGAACTAAATCCAGGGGATGGAGTTAGAATAACATTCCTGGATATCAAAGATGATATTTCCGGAGATTATTTTATTCAATCAAATGGATTTATTCAATTACCGTTTATTGGAATAATAAATACTACTAACAGAGATTTTAAAGATTTTAAAGCTCAGATAGAATTTCGTTACGATTCTTTGTACAGGCAGCCGATACTAACAGTGAATGCGCTTTTTAGAATAAATGTTTTAGGCGAAGTCAGGAATCCGGGTTTTTACTTCATAACCGAAATGGAAAAATTTACAGCAATTTTAGCTTTAGCTGGTGGAACTACTGGTAATGCAGATCTAGAAAGTATCTATCTAATAAGAAATAATCAAGAAATAAACCTCGATGTGATAACAATTATTCAGGAAGGCAGTTCGGCCACAGATTTTGGGCTGCAAACAGGCGATCAAATTTATGTGCCAAGAACCTGGTGGGCAGATGCAAAAGGGCTTACTATAATTCTTTCGGCTGCTGCGCTTCTAGTAACTATTATTGCAATCTTTCTAAGATAATTTGGCTAAAACTACTAAAGAAAATTAATATTATGACAGCAATGTTTTCAAATAATTCCAAACAAAATATAAAATCTAAAGAAAAATCTTTTCTAGAGATTATCCAAATAATATATCGCAGGCGGTTTATTTTAATTGGTTCACTTATCATAACAATCATTATGGCTGTTCTGTTTAATATGATATCAACTCCAGTTTACAAAGCTTCGGGGTTACTCAAAAAAGAAGTTGTTGCTAAAAATAGAGCAGAAGGAGATTTTGCGGATATTGTCGATCTTCAAACCAGGGATGAGATTGAAACCGAGATGGAATTGGTGAAAACATGGAATGTTATGAGCAGTGTTGTTGATGAACTGAAACTGAATATTAATATAAAAAAAATTATAACTCCTGGAGGTCAAACAATTGAGGTTGATCAACCTATTTTTTACTTCTCTGACCCTGCCATTGTAGATAAATATTCGATACCTTTTGATTTACCCGAATTTAAATCTGTAAGTACTAAATATAAGAAAGTAAGTGCAGAACTATATATTGAAAAAATAAGTAATAATTCTTTCGAAATAAGAGATGTTTTAACCAACCAATTATTGAATTCCTCAGAAGGAACGATTAACTCTTCAGATGACGAATCGATGGATAAAGATTCTGTGATAGCGATTATTCTTCCCGAAGGAGAAGCAAAAATTGAATTGCCAATAGCTGATATTGAAATTTCATGGTTAAATGTACCTCAAAGAAGTAGAGTTTACTTTGATATTCAAAATTATTATAAAGCAATGGAAGATCTTAAAAAGAGGATAACCATTGACCGAGTTGGTAAAACAAACGTGTTTGAAATATCAGTTCAGTCTTCTTCCTCTTTTGCAGCAGCTTTAATGGTTAATACAATAATTGATAAATTCAGGGAATCCAGAATAGAACAGCAAAAACAAACTATTCGCTATTCTTTTAAGTTTGTAGATGAACAATTAGTAGAGATGAAGGATAAATTAGCTGAGGCAGAAGATAATTTAAGTAAATTTAAAGCGAGCGGACAAATAACAACAATTGACCAGAGCTCCAAAGAGTTGGTACAATTTTTAAGTAAGCTTGAAACTGAAAAAGTAAATACAGATCTGTTAATGGCTGATTATCAGAATAAAATTGCAGAGATTCAGAATGAAATGAATATAAGTGGATATGTTGATCAAAGTTTTCTTTCTCCTACAAATAATAGCAATGTTAACTCTCCGTTTTCGGCGCTTCTGAAACAACTTTCGGATCTCGAATTACAGCGATTAGAACTATTCCAGAAACGAACGGAAAATCACCCCGACGTTATTGCACTGAATGAACAAATTAATATGGCAAAAGAAAAGCTAAATTCATACAATCAAAATACTTTAACCGCCTATCAAATAATAATTAACTCCCTAGAGAAGAAGCTGTTAAAGATAACAAATCTTATGTCGAAATATGAAGTTAAACTTGAGATGCTTCCTGCCAAAGAAAATCGCTTAGCGCGTTTTATGCGAAAGAAAAATGTTTATGAAAAGATCAATACTTTACTGTTGGATAAAAGAGAAGAGATGCGGATGGCTGAACTTTCAAAACTGCAGGATATTGCATTAGTCGATCCGGCACATGAACCTCTGAAACCAGTAGCTCCGCGTAAAATATTTAATCTTTTTGTCGCAATAATTTTAGGCGGCTTTGTCGGCTTACTTGGTGTGTTTTTATTAGAGTTAAAGGATAATAAACTTATTAATTTGGATGTGTTAGAAGAAGAATTTAATCTCCCGATATTTGCCATCATTCCAAAATATTCTAATGTGATAAAAGATAGAATAAAAAATGCTACTGAGACTAAAGAGAAGTTTGTTACTTTAATGGATGAACAGGAAGGCTTTAGAGAAACATTTCGTTTATTGAAGACCAAACTTCTTTTCCAAATGGAAGGAAGAGACAAAATATTTATGATTACCAGTTGTGAAGAAAATACCGGTAAAACAAGTATCGTTGGAAACCTTGCAATCTCGATTGCACAGGAAAATAAAAAAGTGTTGGTGATTGATTGCGATCTTAGAAAAGCCGCACTATCAAAAATGTTTGATGTCCCTAAGAATGCACCGGGTCTTATAGAATTTATAGAAAGAGATGTTGCCCCAACAATTTATACAAAAGTACTTAAGAATATTGATATCCTTCCAGCAGGCGGTACAAGAGAAGATTCCAGTCACTTGCTAAATTCTGAAAGAATGAGAATGCTTTTCAATGCTATAGATACATCGTTCTACGATTATATAATTATTGACACACCACCGGTAACAAGGGTTGTAGATACTTTAGTTCTCGGAAGATCGATTAAGGATGCTATTCTTGTTGTTCGTCCTGGTCACTCATTTAAAGAAGCTGTGTTAGGCGGAATACAAGAAATGCTTCAGGCAAAAATAAAACTACGCGGTATTGTTGCTAATGCTGCAGAAATAAAAGATTCGTATTACTACAAATATCGTTATAGTTATGGTTATGGTTATACCTATGGTGAAAGTGGAAAAAAATCTAAAAAGAAAAAAACAAAAACTGTACAGGCAGCCGTTTAATAATTAAAAAAATAATTAGAATAGTTGTTTTTTTTTGAATATCTTTCATTTGTCTTATTTATGCGATTCCCGGAAAGGAATCGTTTTTTTTAAACTTAATTATTGCTCTATTATAATATATGTTATCTGACCTTAACATAATCAATCCTTTAGATTTACAAAATTGGGATGAACTCATTCTTCAACATCCCGATTATTCTTTTTTCCATTCTTCTTACTGGTCAAAAGTTTTACAGGATACTTATAATTATAAACCTTACTATTTCGTAATTGAAAAAGAAAATAAGCTTAAAGCAGCTATACCAGTTATGTTTGTTGAAAGTTTTATTACAGGAAAGAGAGCTGTTTCCTTACCGTTTAGTGATTATTGTCAGCCATTAATTTCAAAGGGGATAAATTTTATTGAGTTATTTAATGAAGTATTGAAATTAGGAAAAAGTAAAGGGCTGAAATATTTAGAACTTCGCGGTGGCAATATATACTTCCCTGATGTGGACGGGTCAACATTTGATTACAATCATAACCTGGATATTACTTTAGATGAGGAAAGACTGTTCGAAAATTTAAGCAGTAATACGAAAAGAAACATTAAAAAAGCCATACGTGAAGAAGTAAGCGTAGAAATATCCAGCTCGAATTCGGCACTGGAAGATTTTTACCTGATGAATTGTATTACAAGAAAAAAACATGGACTTCCTCCGCAGCCAAAGAAGTTTTTTGATAATCTATTTAAACATGTACTCTCGCAAAACAATGGTTTTATTGCAACTGGTAAACATAATAATGTGAGTATTGCCGGAGCAGTTTATTTACATATAGGTAATAAAGCCCTTTATAAATTTGGTGCCTCTTTTATGGAATATCAAAACTTAAGAGCCAATAATCTAGTAATGTGGGAAGCTATAAAATATTATTCTGCCAAAGGATTTAAATCATTTTCTTTTGGAAGAACAGAACCGGATAACGAAGGCTTAAGAAAATTTAAACTTGGATGGGGAACTACGGAAGAGGTATTAAATAC
>JBATTD010000273.1:0-2130 GCA_049670345.1 Ignavibacteriaceae bacterium | reverse complement strand
TCCTAAAGGAATCTCCATCAACCATTTCTTTCCCATCAATAGTTATTCTTGTATACTCTCCGCCTGGAATTATCCAGGTTAGTATAGCCGTTACAAATAACAAGCTAAAGAGTAAGAAATAAGTATTTGGAGCTTTTAGTTTAGAGAATTTCATTCTATGAACTTTTTATTTTTAAGATCGTACTTATCACCTGATATTAATATGTGCATCTTGATATCAGTTGCAGAAAGAATACCTTTCTTATCAGTGCGAATATTTTTTGCGTCTGTTGCATCGTAAATAAGAACCTGGTTTTCGCCTATTACTTCAAATGTATCATCGGGATAAACGAGTATTGCTGTTGATTCATCTATAGCTGTTCCGATAAGTTCCGGATGTTCAAGTATGATACTAATCAGTCTGTTATGTCTTTTCCTCTTAATGAAATGCTGATCAATAACGGCTGAAGTTATAAAACCGAAACCTTCCACAGTTTCGATATTTCCTTCTTCAATTGATATAAATGCATATATAGAATCTTTATTTATAAGTTCATTTCCTGTAATCATTACTTCGCTCATCACAGCTGCGCCAGCGCTTGTACCGCTTATAACACCGCCACTCAGGTATATCTCTTTTATTTTTTTTAGAAATTCAGTATTAAGCAAATCTCTAGTTAACCTGCTCTGGTCTCCGCCGGAAAAGAAAATACCGGTAACCCCATCAAGTTTTTTTAGATTGCTGTCTGCATCCGCATTTTCACGGGTACAATGAATAAAATCTGTATTCTCACAACCCAACTCTTCTTTAAATTGATTAACCTGTTCTTTACCTGTTTCTACCGGATCATAACTGGCATTCGGGATAATGATAAACCTCGACTGCTTTCCTCCTGCTAGTTCAATGATCTTATTCATCATTATATCGCTCCGATCACCGCCACCAATAATTACTAGGTGCCCTTTATCCTGAGCAATAAGTGAACATGTAAAAAAGAAAAGTATAATTAACAGTAAATTTTTCCTCATTAATTTGCCTTTAATTTGATTTAACTAATTCCAAAACTATTTCGGCAGTTTTATAAAGATCTACCAACAGAATAAATTCATCATTCGAATGCGGATTCTGCGCGCCTATTCCTAGATTAATTGATTGTATTCTTCTTTCATTTAATGAATTTGCATCACTTCCACTTAATGATATAACAGGTTTTGGATCAAACCCGACTTTCTTTAAGATATCTGATGTCTCTATAAAAACATCATCGTCCTTAAGCACGGTGTATGGCATAAATTCCCAATCGGACTTAAATATTACTTTTGCGGAAAGTTTTTCTGCTTCGGTTTCAAAACAGTTTTTTATGTTTTCAACAATAATTTTTATTTTGTCAGTATTAAATGATCTTACTTCTCCATTAACTTCAACTTGTTCAGGGATCACATTAGTTGCCGAACCACCTTTAATTGTGCCTATATTCACAGTTGTATCAGAATCAATTCTTCCCTGTTTTATTTTGCTAATAGCTTTAGCTGCAATTTCAATTGCATTAATTCCTTTTTCCGGATCAAGTGCAGAGTGAGTTGCTTTGCCGATAATTTTAACTTCAAATCCCATTGCACCACTTGCACTGCTTATGAATGTCCCTGGTCGAAAGGCACTATCAAGAACAAAACCCATTTTTATATTTCCATTTACTTCAAGATTTTTTGATCCAAGCAGAGTAGTTTCTTCGCAGGTTGTGAATGCTACGCTAAAATCTTTATGAGCAATTTTTTGTTTATTTAATTTTTCAATTGTATATAGTATAACAGCAATACCAACGCGGTTATCTACTCCTAAGACGGTATCCCCACCGGATGTAATTCTATCAGATAAAATTAATGGGTTTACATTTTTAGTTGTTCTTGCGGTGTCCATATGAGAAAGAAGTAAAAAATTTCCGCCATCTCCTTTCTTACAAATTATATTACCTGTATTACTACTTGAGCGATTGGAAGAATTATCTTCTATTACATCAAGTGTATAGTCTGAAAGGAAAGTTTTAATAAAATTAGCAACCGGTTTTTCCCTGCCTGAAAGTGCTTCAATTTTTGCAATCTTTATAAATAACTCTATTAATCTTTCTTGCTTCATATTGAAATATTTATTAC
>JBATTD010000272.1:0-2726 GCA_049670345.1 Ignavibacteriaceae bacterium | reverse complement strand
ATGAAATACCTCAACGGGGCGCGAATTTTTTTACGCTTCAATATTCCCTCAAAAATGACGATTCAACCAATACGGTAACCGCTGTAACTGCTGTAGTATTGACAACCGATACCAATGTAACAAACATTCCAGGTACTAGTTACTTTGGCAATATTGCACCCGGAGAGGTCAAAAGCCAAGTATCTTTTCCAATCATTATTTATACACAAAACAATCCCAGTAGTATAGATTTTATCGTTCACATTTTTAGCAATGGTAAGTTTTTCTGGCGTGATAGTTTCACAGTTGATGTACCAGTCGGGGTTGCAGTAAATGAAACCAACTTACCTATAGAATATGCATTAAAACAAAATTACCCCAATCCATTTAACCCAACAACAACAATAAATTATCAAATTCCAGAATTAAGTTTTGTTACTCTTAAAGTTTATGATGTTCTGGGTAGTGAAATAATAACATTGGTTAATGAAGAAAAACCAGTGGGAAGTTATGAAGTTGAGTTTAATGCGGCAGGATTACCGAGCGGAGTTTATTTCTATCAGTTGAATGCGGGAGAGTTCATTAACACAAAGAAGATGATACTGCTCAAATAATAAAATGTAGGGGCGACTCGCCGAGTCGCCCTTACAAAATTAATATTTAATAGGAGGTTATTATGAATAAGTTGTTTGTTTGTATGCTTGTCTTTTTTACAATTTATTCTAATCTAAAAGCCCAATGGATTCTGACAAACGGACCACAGGATGTACCCATATACTCATTTGCGGCAGATGGAATAAACGTTTATGCAGCAGCTGATACCAGTGGACCTTCTGCAACAGGTGGCTGTGTCTTTCTTTCCACTAATAATGGTGAAGATTGGTCAAATGTCAGCAATGGTTTGAACTGTGGAGCGATTTATTCACTCGCAATCAATGATACAAATATCTTTGCAGGTAGTGTGGAAGGTGGTGTTTTTCTTTCGACAAATATGGGCGCAAACTGGACTAGTGTTAGTAGTGGTTTAGGAAATCTTTGTGTTTATACATTACTCACTGCACCAAATGGCACAGGCGGCACGAATTTATATGCAGGAACTATGGGTGGAGGTATATTTATTTCAACTAATAATGGCGGTAACTGGAATAATATTAATACTGGCCTGATGGATATGTATATATATTCACTTGATTATGTTCAAAATGATATATTTCTCTTTGCAGGCACTGGGGGCAATGGTGTATTTGTCTCAACAAATAATGGTTCAAGCTGGACTCAAACAGCTTTGAATACGAATTATGTTCAATCACTAGCTATTAGTGGAGAAAACATTTTTGCATCAACTGGTACTGGTCGTCTATTTCTTTCAACAGATAGAGGAGCTAACTGGACAGACGTTACTACCGGTTTATCAAATCTTCCTGTCTTTGCCTTAGCTACCTATGAAAATAATGTTTTTGCTTTGACTAATTGGGGGAACATATTCCTTTCAACTAACAATGGTGCAGATTGGGAATTAATAAATGAAGGAATTATAGACACACTTGTTTTAGCAATAGGTATCAATGACAGCTACATTTTTGCAAGTGGTGTTAGAGAAGGTATATGGCGTCGTCCACTTTCGGAAATAATTAGTTCTGTTCAAAGTTCATCTGAATTGCCGGAGTATTTCATTCTTGAACAGAATTATCCTAATCCCTTCAACCCGACAACTAAAATAAGATACTCGGTTCCAAAATCTTCCAATGTAGTAATTAAAGTATTTGATATTCTCGGCAATGAAATTGAAACTTTGGTAAATGAAGAAAAGGTTACAGGCACTTATGAGTTAACCTGGTATGCATCCAATCTTCCAAGCGGAGTTTATTTTTATCATTTGAATGCGGGAGAGTTCATTAACACAAAGAAGATGATACTGCTCAAATAATAATAAATATTTTAATAGCAAATAAATTTATTAGGAGGACACAATGAAAAACATAATTACTTTAATTATAGTTTTCTTTTTTTGCTGCAGTATAACAGCACTATCGCAATTTTCCGAGAATGTAAATTATACCAAAAGGTTTGCGGAAGTCAATGCTATCATTCCAGATTTTCAAGTCAATGATGATTTGGGAAGTGAAGGGCAGGGGTTTTCTTCCATTTCCACAGACAGCGGCGGCAATTTTGTGATTACGTGGACTGATGGGAGAAACGATGATGACATTTACGCACAGCGGTATTCCAGTGATGGTACAGCATTGGGAAGTAATTTCAAAGTCAATGATGATTTGGGAAGTGAAAGGCAGTGGTTTTCTTCCATTTCCACAGACGGTAGCGGAAATTTTGTGATTACGTGGGGTGATTGGAGAAATGGTGATAGTGACATTTACGCGCAGCGCTATTCCAGCGATGGCAACCCATTAGGAACTAATTTCAAAGTCAATGATGATCTGGGAAGTCATTGGCAAGATAAATGTTTCGTTTCAGCGGATGAGAGTGGAAGTTTTGTGATTGCCTGGTCAGATGACTATCGAAATGGTGAACAGGACATTTATGCCCAGCGCTATTCAAGCGACGGGACAGCATTAGGGAGTAATTTCAAAGTCAACGATGCTTCGGGAAGTGTTGGTGGCTGGCCTGGCCCTCCACCTCCTTCTATTTCTACAGACGGTAGCGGTAATTTTGTGATTACGTGGACTGATGGGAGAAACGATGATGACATTTACGCACAGCGGTATTCCAGTGATGGTACAGCATTGGGA
>JBATTD010000271.1:0-1511 GCA_049670345.1 Ignavibacteriaceae bacterium | reverse complement strand
ATCCAGAAGGCTGCAGTCTCCAAACTCGTGAATATGAAAACCATGTTTGCCCGGTGTTAAACCCTCTATATCTGCTACAATTTTGGTTCCTTCCGAAGTTTGAGTGAATTTCACCATTCCTCTGGTCTCATTCCCCTCCGTTGGATATAGAATACAAACAGCTGATAACAAGTCTGTATTGTTATCAGCTTTATTCTCTTTTACCTGCGAATGGATAACAGATACAGATCCGACAAAAAAAATCAAAAGAATAACTCTTACTAAAAATGTTTTCATTTCATCTCTCCTTATTACTAAATGGTTAAAGGCGTAAAAAAATTAACTGTGTGTTGATAGAATAATTGTCCTTCAATTTACTAAACAGAATATAACGAATCTATTAATTATATCTGCTTTTCGCCAGCTCTGCGATGTAGTTACCGATACTGATTGATGCAGTTGCTGCAGGTGAGGGGGCATTAAGAACATGGATCATTCTATTAGCTTCAACTATCCTGAAATCATCAACTAATTTACCTGAAGCTTCAAGTGCCTGAGCACGTACGCCGGCGCCTCCTTTTTCGATACTATCGGTGTCTATTTCAGGAACAAGTTTTTTGAGTGCCTTAACAAAAGCAGATTTACTTAATGAGCGATGAAACTCTCCTAAACCCATTTTGTAATATTTCGAAACCATCTTCCAGAAACCGGTATAAGTTATCATTTCCGAAACATCCCTCAGTGAAATATCTTTATGTGAATAGCCTTCTCTCTTAAAAGCCAACACGGCGTTTGGACCAGCTTCAACTCCGCCTTCTATCATTTTTGTAAAGTGCACTCCTAAAAACGGGAAGCCCGGATCGGGCACAGGATATATTAAGTTTTTTACGAGATGTTCTTTATCGTTCTTTAGCTTATAATATTCTCCGCGAAAGGGAATGATCATTAATCCGGGTTCAACTCCGCAAATTTTTGCAATCCTATCTGAATAAAGACCTCCACAATTAACAAGAAATTTAGTTTTCAGTTCGGCAAGATTGGTTGAGATAATTAATTCTTTCCCTGATTTTTTTACAGAAAGGAACCTACAGTTTAATTTTATCTCCCCGTTTTTATCTTTTACTTTTGCGGCGTAAACCTGCGTTACTTTTTTATAATCAACAATTCCCGTTTGCGGAACAAACAATCCGGCAATTCCCGATACATTTGGTTCATACTCCTTTAACTCGTCGGCATTTAATTTTTTTAATCCCTCTAATCCATTTGCAATGCCTCTTTCGTAAAGCATATTTAAAGGTTCAAGTTCACTTTCATCCGAAGAAACAACTATCTTCCCGCATTTTTCATACGAAATATTATTCTCCTCGCAAAACTGATACATCAACTCTCTTCCTTCAGCACAGTTTTTTGCTTTAAGTGAACCCGGTTTATAGTATAGTCCAGAGTGGATAACTCCGCTGTTATTTCCGGTTTGATGAGCAGCAAGTTTGTCTTCTGCTTCGATAATTAAAATTTTGTGATCGGAATTCTTC
>JBATTD010000270.1:0-2476 GCA_049670345.1 Ignavibacteriaceae bacterium | reverse complement strand
TCCCTTCGCGAGGACCGGTACTTAATGGATAAATTTTACATCCTTTGCGGAAATAATCCATGGCACCCTCACCAAAACCAATTTCTGCAGCATTGGCACGAACAAATGAAAAAACACGGTAGGTTGGCGATTTAAATACCCAATATCCATCAGGGACATCACCTGTATAATCTGGAGGTAAAATCAAATATTTTCCACCTTTGCCTTTATCCATTCCCGTTGGACCAATATCAAAAAGAAACTTAAAATTAGCGTCATCAACAGGTCCCATTAAACCACCAGGCACTTCAAATACGGTAGGGCCATCGGCTTTTAGGTCGAACACCAATGTGGAATAAATACTTTCAGTATTCCCGGTTAGAAACAATGCTTTTGAGTCTAATCGATCGGCAGTTACTGCAATGTCCGAACAACTGTGAGTTCCATAATCGCGCACAACTCCCTCAATCATACCTTTCATAGAAAGTGCAGGGTACATGCTTAGATACAGTTGTGTCGCTTTTTGTAAATCCAACTCATCGTACACTTTTTGTATCGTTTCCTCAGTAGGGTAACCTCCCGGGAATTCAAGTTTTCCAAAACGGGTATTCATGGTTACGGCTGCCGCATCAAATGCACCGCCATCGAATGGTGTCTCTTTTTTAGCCCAATCAAAAATACTTGTTTCTGAATCTGGCATTTGCTTACTAAGTTGTACGGAAGGCGCTTCTTCTTTCGTTTCATTTGCACAACCACTTAACATCGTAAGTGTCAGAACTATTGTAAACAATACTACTACAGAATGGGTAATACCGTTTAGTTTTTTTAGTGAGCGTAGCATATTAGCCCTCTTTTAATTGATTAGTAAATAATTATTTGTTGTTGAATTTTCATTTAGTTCTATAATGATAAATCTGCTTAATAAAACTTTGGCAGTATAAATACTACCTGCGTTCTCAATTGCCACTTTGGACCGCCATCTGGTTTTACAACGTAATTGTAGTAACCTACTTGTATATTAATAGGCAATTTTCCAGCTCTGATCAGCTTACCTCCACCAATCCCAATTGGCACTGTCCACTGATTGCCGGATGAAGCTTTCCAGTTAGCAGTTATTATCGGGGCAGTGTTTAAATACCAACCGTCAGGCAAATTTTTAACTATAAATATTTGTGAATAGAAAAAACTTACATCGCTCCGGTTCTCATCACCTGCAAATGACCAGCTATTTTGTGCAAGAGTTCCAAAAGTCCATCCTTCCGGCTGAGTGATTAATAATATACTCGGACCTGCAGTCCATTTTCCTGAACCTAAAACAACATCGGTAGCTGAGGGTAAACCGAATGCTGCGCCAATTCCCCATATTAATTTCCCGGGTTTTGCAGGAGTAATAAACGTGCTTAATGAAATATCACCCAGACCCGTTGTTGTTTCACTTTCACCGATAGGTTGAGAAATTATTGGAATGATTGTCCTTACAATTAAATTAACACTTTTACTCAGGCTGAACGGTAAAACCGGTTGTATGTTCAAAGTATTTTTTGTTCTGTCGTATTCACCTATACCAAAATCCGTATTATTCTGGAACGGCAAGCTTACAATATTTGCAATGGGGTTTTGAATTGCTTTCTCGAGATCTTCTTGAGTCTTTTCCTGCGCTGATGTATAAACCGGCAAACAGATTAAGGTTATTAGAAGAACTAACCATAAATTATTGATGGTTTTCATTTTCATTTTTCCTCTCTTATTTAATTGATAAGTTAATTTAGTTATTTCTTAATATTATCGTGCTTGCATTATTTCAATAACGTGGCAGTGCTTTAACTTTTTACCTTAATAAATTTTTACTATCGTTTATCCTTTATATTCAACAGAAAGAATAGGAAGCTTCATTTCGTATAGTGATTGCAGTAAACCGGCTAAAGCAGCCTGATCACTTAGTCTTCCTATTAATATTGTTACCGCATTATCATCTTGTTTATTACTTGTTATGTTCATTCCGGCCAGATTATCTGACCAGCTGATATCTACTTTCCCCTGTACTTCAATCTGATAGATGGCAGGGGTACCTATTTTAAGTGGACCTTTATAATTGCTTGTGGATTCGTGTCCCATATCTTTATTCCTTAATGGGTGATATAATTGGATTTTCTAATACTATAATAAATGTTTTATGATAGGTAGAACAGAGTCGAAAGTAGTAGTGAGAGTAGTAAAGAAAGTAGTAGATTTATTTTGTAATTAAAGAAAGGGTGATTTTAGCTACATATAAATTATAAAAGGAGCTCTAATTCACGTGCTTTGGTTACTACCTCAATACGGGAATGGACATCCAGTTTTTGATAGATGTTGTAGATGTGTTTTTTAACTGTAGTTGATGCAAGAAAAATCTTATCACCAATTTCTCTGTTCTTTAGTCCTTTTGAAAGCAAGGTAAGAATTTCTATTTCACGTTCGGTGAGTGGTTCCAGAAGATTACCATTTTTTATATTTTGAA
>JBATTD010000269.1:0-4153 GCA_049670345.1 Ignavibacteriaceae bacterium | reverse complement strand
GCTCCAATACCGTTTACAACAACCCCGGTTCCCGCGTTATTATCACCATCAATGTAAAGGGAAATAAAATTATCCTCAACGAGCTTAAACTCAGGTGTTATCTTCAATTTTACAAAAAGAAATTGTTCATCGTTTGTAACAGAAAAATATCTGAAATCAAACATACTCCCATCGCCAATATTATCAACGTAGGTTGGGAGGGGTCTGTTCCAGTCGTCTGTTTTTCCATCCAAAAAAATGGGCAACGATTGAGCGAGTAAATTATTAAAATGAATAAGGAAAGAAAATATCAATAGAATCTTAATCATTACTGTTCTCAATTTGTAATTGTTTTAATATAAAAATAGTTTTAATTGTATAATATAAAAAGGTGTTTAAAAGGATTGAAAAAATGAACATTCAAATCATTGGCACAAAAAAATGCAAGGAAACGCAAAAAGCGGAACGATATTTTAAAGAGAGAAGAATTCCGTTTTACTTCAGGAATCTTACCGAGAAAGGAATTGCAAAAGGCGAGCTTGAAAATATTAAACGAGCTGTTCCCATTGAAGATCTTTTTGATGATGAAGGAAAGCAATTTAAAAAAAGAAATTTGGAGTTTATGGTTTACGATAAGGAAGATGAATTATTGAATGATCCTCTACTGTTTAAAACTCCAATAGTAAGAAATGGTACATTAGCTACGATAGGTTACCAACCTGAAGTTTGGAAGGAGTGGTTAGAAGATGATTAAATCATTACAATTCTTGCCAAAAATAGCTTCTTCGTAAAATTAAATCAGTTTTTTTACTTGAAACACTTGACAAGAACTGAAAAATCTATTATATTCACTTTGAATTTCAAAGTACTTTATTTAGGAGGATTTAATGACTGATATTAATGCCCAGCAGGAACTCGCTTTCATCAAAAAGGTGATGGCAGACAGCCGCCAAATAATTATTGATGATGGTAAGGGTTTCATCTTCTGGGGAATATTGATTGCATTTGGTTTGTTTACAACTTATTTATCAAATGCAGGAAGATGGGAATTTCCACTTGGATGGTTTTGGATAGTCCTTATAGCAATTGGCTGGATAGTTACGTTTATTATTCAAATTCGAGCAGAGAAGAAAAGATCTTCAAAAACTCTTGCAGGTAAAATAATGGGTGCTCTCTGGATTGGCTGCGGTGTTGCGATGACGATACTCGGATTTATCGGTAGCATCACAGATGCTTATAGTGGTATTTTTATTAACCCTATTATTGCAGTAGTACTTGGAATTGGATACCTTGTAAGTGGTGTGCTTCAAGGAAAAACCTGGGTATCGCTTCTCTCTTTAGGATGGTGGGCCGGAGCGATATTGATGTTCTATTTGCACAATCTTGAAACCTTACTTATTATGGTGGGGATGATGATCCTCTTGCAAACCATTCCAGGAATTATACTTTATAGAGAATCTAAAAAAGAATTAGCCGTGGTGGAATAAATGTCTGATTTTGATTATCAACAGCTTGACGATATTATACACTCACGAATTCGTCTTGCGGTAATAGCGGTTCTTGTTACTGTTAATGAAGCGGAATTCGTTTTCTTAAAAGATAAAGTTAACGCAACAGATGGTAATTTAAGCACACATTTAAAGAAGCTTGAAGAATCAGGTTATGTTGCGGTCAGTAAATCATTCGAAAAAAGAAAGCCAATTTCAAGATATATGCTTACACAAAAAGGAAAAAAAGCATTTGAAATTTATGTTAAACGATTGGAAAACCTAATTAAAAAGAACTAAAAAAATTTAATAATATACTTTGTTTTTCAAAGTACTTCTTAACACAATGTAGAGGAAAAAAATATGAAATCAATCTTAATAACATCTCTTGTCTTACTGTCATTTAATTTTTTGTTAGCACAAAACGACAAATCCGAAACTACAAATAAACTAATTGTTGTTATCGCAGGATTTGACAATGATGATGGGGAAGTTCAAATTGCTGTTTCGGACTCAAGAAAAGACTATGAAAGCGATGACCCGGCATTTATTGAGGTAAGAAGTAAAATTGAAAATAGACAAGCCGAATACACATTTGAAGAACTGCCTTTTGGGGAGTATGCTATCAAACTGTATCACGATGAAAATAGGGATGGTGAATTAGATTCAAACTTCCTTGGAATTCCAACTGAAGCTTATGGATTTTCTAACAATGTTCGTGGCACATTTGGCCCTGCAGACTACGATGATGCAAAATTTATTTTCGAGCAATCTGAAATGACAATGGAAATATCAGTTGATTAATAATTTTAAATAACAATTAATAATTCTTTTCTTAATTATTTAACGGAGGATAAAATGAAAAACACAATGCTGCTAATCTTGTTGATTGTATTTGGTAGTATATCTATCAAATTGGCACAGCCGGTAGACGCCCTGATCGATAAGGGTAAGGAAATTTTGTACAACGCAAATGTTACATTTGATCAATCAGAAATGCTAAAGGCAAGAGGAATGTTTGAACGGGCTCTGGCATCTGATGAAGAAAATTATCTTGCTCAATATTATCTGGCTTACACAGATTACAATCTCGCAGTTTACTTCATGCAGAAAAAAGAAAAAGAGCAATTCCAGAAATTCTCAAATTCTTCAATGGAACTATTAAAGAAACTGATGAATGAATATGGATCAGATGCTGAGGTAATTTCAATATTGGGTGGTCTATATGGAATCCAGGTAGCAATGAATCCTGAGTTGGGCGCCTCACTCGGATCTCAAAACATTGCGCTTACTTCCCAGGCATTTGGAATTGCACCTGGTAACCCGCGAGTATTATTGCAAAAAGCTATATCAAAATTTAACTCTCCCGAATTTGTTGGTGGAAGCAAAGAGGAAGCATTAAAATTATTTATTCAATCTGTTGAAGCGTTTGAAAACATGACTGAAAAGGAAACAGAAATTGATTGGGGATTCCTTGATGCACTGGCATGGCTTGGCATAGCTCATTCCAGCTTTGATGATTTTGAATCAGCAATAGCTGCTTACAACAAGGCAATAGAAGTTGAGCCTGATTTTGCATGGATAAAATTTGAACTGCTTCCAAAAGCTGAAGAAAAACTTACTTCATCTAACTAAATAAATGATAGGTTGGCAATGAGTTTAATTACTAAATTATTTTTATCATTTCTATTGATCATAAATGGTTCATCGTTTTTATCCGCACAGGATGCAAGTAAAACTATTAGAGGAATCATAACAGATGATGCGAATGGACCTCTTGCATATGTTAATGTTTATATTCTTGATTCTTTTGATGGTGCAATGAGTGATGAAGAAGGGGAATTCACATTCACCACAACTCTGTCGGGAGAAATTGAACTTGTTGCCAGTTTAATCAGTTTTGTGAAGCTTCAGCAAATAATTCAACTCGATACACTTTCAAATAATCCACTTCATTTAACTTTGAAAAGTTCTTCAATTACAACCGATGAAGTTATTGTTACTGCAAGCTCTTATGGAACTGCTGAAGATAACGGCGTAGTGATGACCTCGATGGATGTTATTACTACACCCGGTGGTGCTGCGGATATTTTTCAATCTTTAAAAACATTACCGGGAGTTACACAGGTTTCAGAAAGTGCACAATTATATGTTCGCGGGGGAGATCCTAACGAAACAACTACTTTGCTCGATCAGGCATCACTCTATCATCCTTTCACTTATGAATCTGCATATGGTGGTTTATTCTCAAATATAAATACTGAAACAATAAAGGGAATGTATTTTTCAAGCGGTGGATTTTCAACAAAGTATGGTAATGCTCTATCAGGTATCCTGAATCTTGAAACTAAAAATGAACCCGACATTCAACAGTTTTTAATTGGATTATCTCTCGCCAATGTTGATATATCAGGACAAATTCCTCTCTCCTACTCAGAACTTGGATTGAGATTTAGCGGGAGGCAAAGCTTTACAAAACCCATCTTCTGGTTAAACGGTGGGATCGATGATTTTACTGTAACACCTGTTTCTTCTGATGCTAATGCAACTCTAACCTATAAATATTCTAATACTGGGAGAATAAAACTTTTTGGATCCTATGCAAGCGATAAACAGGGTGTAAACGTTAAACTTCCTGGATACACTGATCAATTCAATGGTAATTCTGTTAACAATATTATTAACCT
>JBATTD010000268.1:0-1773 GCA_049670345.1 Ignavibacteriaceae bacterium | reverse complement strand
CTATATTCGCAGAAATGAATGAGATAAGAAACAATTTAAAAATGCTGCCCATAACTAGTTCCCTCTATTGTTTATTATTAAAAATTGGAGTACAAAATTAGAGAAAAAAGATAATTGATTACAAGCTTATTTAAATTTAACAATTACCGGTTTCTTAAATTCCACCTTCATACCGGGAATATTTTCTACAATTGCTTTCATTTCATCCAAATTATCAGGCGGATTCCTTTTAAACAGTTCTAAGGTTTCTTTATTCTTTAGAATTTCAGAAAAATCAATATCGAGCATTGTAATTTTTGTATCATCAACGTAAGAAGCATTTGTTTCTACAATTTCGCCGTTTAATTCAAGGGAAATTGTCATTGTCATCCCATCCATCATTTTAACTAAATCGTCATCTAACTCCTCATTCTCTGTGTCAGTTTCTACAGAAATTTCCTCATCCTCCATTTTGCTGTTTAATTCGGGTCTGTCTATAAGCAATTCTGCAATATCACCGGGGGTAAACTTGAATGAAAAGTGCTCAGTTGCCTGGCCATCCTGCGGGTTTTCAACTTTTGTATTCGGATCAGTTTCCATTTTTATCATGTTCAGGTCTTCAAATGAATAAATAGCTTTGTAACCCTGCCACCCATCAATCTTTATTTCTTCACCCGATACATATCTTACACCCTCACCATATTCTGATGCTTTAGCTTCCAATTCATCTTCTTTAAATAACTTAAATTCCTCCGGTGCATTTGTTGAATCCTCGAAGGAACTCATAAATTCATTCATCATTGAAATAACCATGTCGCTCATCAACACCTGTTCTTCCAATATACCGCTGCCGTCTTTATTAATTATAACATTTGAATTAACCTTAAGACAGCCGGAGAAAAGTATAACTGAAATGAATAACATTATTGTAAGTTTAATCGGTTTCATTTTTATCACCTTTATTTATTTATTTGATTTGCACTACTATAAAATAGTAAAATCTTTCGATCATTGTAGTCAGAATTTTTACTTCGCGGGTAATAACTAAAATTCGATTGAAAATTGTGAGATTAATATTTGTGTTATGTTTGTTTCTTTTTTTAATAATTCCGTGAAATATTTGATACTAAACATTCATCAGTTTATATTTGAAAAACTTACAAGGATAATTTATTGTTTCCCTGCGCTATACAATACTTACATAACTGCTTTTTACCTGAGTACTTAACAAGCCGCTCATTTGAGTGGCTATTTTTTTATCCGAACTGAAATTATGAACAAAAGAATAATTGCAAAATTAATATTAGAAGACGGAACAGAATTTTCCGGGCATAGTTTCGGTTTTAACGGAAATACAAACGGCGAAGTTGTATTTAATACCGGGATGGTCGGTTATCCTGAAACACTTACCGATCCGTCATACAGAGGGCAAATTCTTGTTTGCACATATCCATTAATTGGTAATTATGGTGTACCGGCAAAAGGAAGAGTGAACGATTTACTGATGGATTTTGAATCTGAATCTATTCATTGCAGAGGATTGATAGTTTCTAATTATTCGGATGAATATTCGCATTGGTCTGCCGTAAGATCGTTAGCAAATTGGCTAAAAGAAGAAAAGATTCCGGCGATCACAGGGATTGATACAAGAATGCTAACTCGAAAACTTCGAGATAGAGGAACAATGTTAGGTAAAATAATTATTGATGGAAACGCAGCTATAGATTTTGAGGATCCCAACAAAACAAATTTAGTAGATGAAGTAAGCGTTAAAAAACCAATTGAATATTCCGC
>JBATTD010000267.1:0-5611 GCA_049670345.1 Ignavibacteriaceae bacterium | reverse complement strand
TGGAAGAGATGTTCATCTCTCTCATCAACCAGGAAGAAAAAGGGGGAAAGGAATGAATAACATTTTTCAAATAATTCAATTCACAATTAGAGAAGCTTTAGCTAGAAAAGTTTTTATTTTTTTCGGGGCAATTATCTTATTCGTATTAGTGAGCACACTCCTTGTATCCTGGCTTGTTGATATAAATACACTTACATCGATGGCTAATGAATCAGGGCAAAATTATATGATGCAGGAAATTGTAAATTCATTGGAATTATTAATTGTAACTCCGCTTGCTAATCTCGGTTTGCTGCTTGCAATCTTTTCAAGTGCAAGCTTTGTTCCTGTTATGCTTGAAAAAGGAAACATAGATTTATTATTATCCAAACCGATTTCGAGAACACAGCTTCTATTAGGAAAATATTTTGGAGTTGTACTATTCGTATTCCTGAACATTTTCTTCTTTGTATTTGGTGTTTGGTTAATCATCTCAATTAAATTTGGTTATTGGGATGCATCGTTTTTAACACTGACTTTTGTAATTACGTTTACATTTGCAGTGTTATATGCACTTATTTTACTGTTTGGCGTTATTACAAAAAACTCCATACTCGGAATGATGATTGCTTATCTCATTTTTATTATTGTCAGTCCATTACTTTTATTGTACAGAGAAAAATTAAATGAAATTGTAACAAGCGAAATAATTAACGCAATTATGGATTGGATTTACTTCATAGTACCGCAAACTGCTGAACTAATGGGTAGAATCATGATTGACCTTGCAATGGGAAAAGGTATAGCAAATTATCAACCTATTATAACATCTTTTTTATTCCTAATTTTAATACTCGTTTTTTCTGTTTTTTTGTTCAGAAAAAAAGATTTTTAATTTGGGTGGAAGCTGTTCCTCCTGGAAATTATTTAACATTGTATTACTCTTATAATATCAACACTAAATTAAAAAGTATATTAAAAAATTATGCAAGAAGAAAATTTAAGATTAGAAGATTTACTCGAACGAACCCGTGTGCCTGATGAAAGAGGTATCATTTCAAAAGTTGCAATCATTGGTGCCGGTGTTATGGGGCAGGGGATTGCACAGACTGTAGCGGATTCCAGTATCGATGTATTGATTATTGAACAGAATGATAAGTGTCTTGATGCAGCAAAAAATTCTCTTTCAGAATATATCGATAATGAAATTAAAAGATGGGCAATGACAAACTCTGAGAAAAAATCCATCTTTAGCCGAATTGCCTGGGAAACAAATTTGGATAATATTAAAGATTGTGATCTTGTTATTGAGGCAGTTACAGAAGATTTCGATTTAAAGCTTAAAATATTTCGCGAGGTTGATAAACTGGTAGATGATGACTGCATTCTAATATCAATAACTTCAACATTAAGCCTAACAAAACTTGCCGAGGCTACTAACAGACCTGATAAAGTAATTGGGCTCCACTTTCTTTCTCCCGTTCCAAAAATTCCTGTTGTAGAAGTTGTTAAATGTCTCCACACTTCAAACGATACGGTTGATACTATAAAGACTTTTGTAAAAGAAATTAGAAAAACTCCCGTGGAAGTTTACGAATACCCCGGGTTTGTAACTACAAGATGCATTGTCCCCCTGTTGAATGAGGCAATGCATATTTTATTAGAAGGCGTCGCAAATGCAAAAGATATCGATACCGCAATGAAACTTGGTTACAACTTTCAATACGGACCTTTGGAGATGGCAGATAATATGGGATTGGATGAAGTGCTTACATGGATGGAAACTTTGTGGAAAACTCTCGGCGAACCAAGATACAGAGCTTGCCCTATTTTAAGAAAGATGGTTAGGGAAAGAAAACTCGGCAAAAAATCAGGCGAAGGATTTTACAAATACGATGAACATGGAAACATTATTAGTTAAACCTACTGTTATAACATTATTGAGAAAATTAAATGAAACGAGCATAATTCAACAATAACAAACAAAGGAAAGAGTATAATGCGAGTTCCATATGACATTAATTTAAAATTCCTCCGGAGGCGGACAGGTATAAACATATGAAAGTATTAGTTCTTAACTGCGGAAGTTCATCTATTAAATATCAATTTATCGATACAGAAACAAGAACAGCTCTTGCAAAAGGTTTAGTTGAAAGAATCGGGATGGCTGGCGCTGTTCTTACACATGAAAGATATGACGGCGACAAAATAAAAATTGCTGGTGAAATACTTGATCATACCATGGCGATTGAATATGTACTTGGCGTAATGCTGAGTAAAAACCATGGAGTGATTGATGATAAAAAAGATATCGAAGCAATTGGTCAAAGAGTGGTTCACGGCGGTGAAACATTTTCCAATTCTGTATTGATTGATAAAGAAGTTATCAGTGTTCTCCAGGATAATATTGAGTTGGCTCCTTTACACAACCCGCATAATATTAAAGGTATTCAGGCGTGCAAAAAGATTTTACCGGGAACTCCACAGGTTGGAGTTTTTGATACAGCGTTTCATGTAAAAATGCCGCCAAAAGCATTTCTGTATGGCATTCCATACGAGCTTTATAAAAAATATCAAATAAGACGTTACGGATTTCATGGTACTTCTCATTTATATGTATCTAACCGGGCTGCTGAAATTATGGGGAAAAAATTAGAAGACCTTAGAATAATTACAGCTCACCTTGGCAACGGCTGCAGTATGGCTGCTATTAAGTATGGGCAGTCGATTGATACTACAATGGGATTCACACCTCTTGAAGGATTGTTAATGGGTTCGCGAAGTGGCGATATTGACCCCTCCGTAATACTTTACATTATGGGTAAAGAAGGATTATCATTACACGAAGCAGCAACTTTACTTAACAAACACAGCGGTTTGATTGGAATCAGCGGTGAAAGCAGTGATATGAGAGAAATTTTAACTGCAGTAAAAAATAATCATAAACGTGCTACCTACGCGTTTGAAATTTTCACTTATCGAATTAAAAAATATTTTGGCGCATACGCTGCGGCAATGGGCGGTGTTGATGCATTTGTGTTCACAGGTGGCATTGGAGAAAATGCAGTTGAAGTTAGAACAGAAGTTTGCAAAGACCTTGAATTTATTGGTGTGCAGATTGACAAACAGAAAAATGAAGATAGCGAAGAAATAATTTCTAAAGATTCATCTTCCGTAAAAGTTATGAAAATTACAACGAATGAAGAACTTGTAATTGCCCTGGATACAAGTAGAATTGTTTCTGAAAGTGAGCAATAAGATTATTAATCATCACATCATAAAAACACATTAGGTACGAAAAATTATTATATCCTTGAGGTAAATATGAAGTTAGGTTTAAAAGGAAAGACTGCATTAATAACTGCAGCAAGTAAGGGAATCGGAAAAGCAGTGGCAGAAGCCCTTGCATCCGAAGGATGTCAAGTAGTTATTTGTTCACGAACAAAAGATGATTTAATAGAAACAGCCAGAGAAATAAGAGAAAAATATCATGTCGATCCGCTTTGGTGTATATGCGATCTTAATAAAAGTTCTGATATAGATAACACATACGAAGCCGTTAAGAAAGAATATGGCTCAGTTGATATCCTTGTAAATAACTGCGGTGGTCCTGTACCCGGATACTTTTCAGAACTGGATGAGAATGATTGGAATCATGCCTATGAGCAGGTGCTTATGAGTGTAATAAGATTTTCAAAATTAGTAATTCCTCAAATGGTAAAAAATAAATGGGGTAGAATAATTAATATTACTTCTATTTCAGTTAAGCAGCCAGTGGATAATTTAATGCTGTCTAATTCACTTAGAGCCGGAGTTACCGGATTTGCAAAATCGTTAAGTAATGAAGTAGCAAAGTATAATATTACGGTTAACAATGTTGCACCCGGATTAACATTAACTCACAGACTTTATGAGCTTGCAGTTATCGAAGCAAAAGAAAAAGGCAAATCTCACGAAGAAATTCTTGTGGATATGGTAAAGAGGGTTCCGATCAATCGTCTCGGCGGACCGGAAGAAATAGCAGCTGTTGTTCTATTCTTAGCATCAAAACAAGCAAGCTATGTTACTGGCAATACTATACAGGTTGACGGCGGTTTTACAAAGGGACTATTTTAGCCCTTCATTCAAAGGTAAACTTCTTTTCCTCATAAGCAGAGGACACAATGAAATATAAAGCGGAAATAAACATCCTGCCCGAATATATTAATGATGAAAATTATATTCTTAACAGTGCAGCAACAAAACTAAAACTTACGCCTACTCAAGTCACTTCAATTAACATCACTCGCAGATCAGTAGATGCACGCAAGAAACCGGTTTTCAGACTTGCAATTGAAGTTTATGTTGACGAAAGACCCAAAGAAAGCATTGAAAAAATTAATTATATTCCAGTTAGTAGCAGGAAGAAAGTTTTAATTATCGGATTTGGTCCGGCTGGAATGTTTGCTGCTCTTAGATTAATTGAATTAGGAATTAAACCAATTATTGTAGAACGTGGGAAGGATGTACAGAAAAGAAGAAGAGATATTCGTGCATTGCAGCAAGAACATATTGTTAACCCCGATTCCAATTATTGTTTTGGAGAAGGTGGTGCAGGAGCGTACAGTGATGGTAAATTATACACTCGCTCAAATAAAAGGGGCAATGTTAAAAAAGTATTAGAAATATTTGCGCAGCATGGTGCGAACAAAGATATTCTTATTGATTCACATCCGCATATCGGTTCAAACATTCTTCCCAAAGTTGTTTCAAACATTAGGCAGACGATAATTGGAAATGGCGGTGAAATTTATTTTAACTCCAAGGTTACAGATTTCATAATTGTTAATGATGAATTAAAAGGTACGATTGTTAATGATGAAAAAGAAATTATTGGTGATGCTGTAATATTAGCAACAGGTCATTCGGCAAGAGATATATATTATTCATTATATCGGCTTAATATAAAGATCGAACCAAAACCATTTGCGATGGGTGTAAGAATAGAACATCCGCAGCAATTGATAAATGAGATCCAGTATCATTCAAAAGAAAAGTTTGAACATCTTCCTGCGGCAAGTTATAATTTATCCTGTAATGTTGATGGAAGGGGAGTGTATTCATTTTGCATGTGCCCGGGGGGAATTATTGTTCCTGCAGCTACTGCACCTGAAGAGATAGTCGTGAATGGAATGTCGTTATCGCGGAGAAATTCTCCATATGCAAATTCGGGTATAGTGGTTAGTGTTGAAGAAAATGATTGGAAAAAATATAATGATCAATATCCATTTAGCGGACTAAAATTGCAGCAGGAGGTTGAACAGCTTGCATTTAAACTTGCAAACAAAAGTCAATCAGCACCTGCACAAAGAGTAACGGATTTCGTAGCAGGTAAATTCTCACAGCAGCTTCCGGGCACATCATATATCCCCGGGTTAACTTCTGCCAGGCTGGATGAAGAATTGCCTTCATATATCACACAAGGGATTAAAAAGGCGTTATTTATTTTTAATAAAAGAATGAAGGGTTATTATACTGAAGAGGCGCAGATTGTTGCTGCAGAAACAAGAACCAGCTCACCTATTAGAATTCCGCGAAATAAAATTTCTTTAATGCACGACGATATAGAAGGGCTGTTTCCCGCTGGCGAAGG
>JBATTD010000266.1:0-1587 GCA_049670345.1 Ignavibacteriaceae bacterium | reverse complement strand
ACAATAATAAAACCGCACAACCTTTTCAAATTAGGTCCATCGAAGTAAGTCCTGATAATAAAATTTGGATTTCATCAAATTATGGTGTTGATCGATACGATCCTCTCACGAAAGAGTTTTTTTCAATCCCCCGGATTATGAATAAAAGAATGAGTTCAGATTTAAGAATGAGTATTGATCAAATTAGAAACACGCGAAATCCAATCAGTTCTATTCTTGATGTTGGAGAAGGTCAAAATATTGAAGAACAACTCAACCTTGAAAAGAATTCGAATATAATTTTAATAGGTATCGGTGAGGGAAGGGCGACTGCCGGAATGTTTGATAGGGGTAGGATTTTGGATTCTAAGGGAGGAACTATTTGGGAAATGTCGGATATTTATGAAACATTTTATAACGGCGGGGGTTTTAAAAATCGTATTGGTTTGAAGTTACTTAATTTAGAAAAAGGAAATTATCAATTAAGTTATTACTCGGATATTGGTCACTCATACAAAAACTGGAACACATTATCTCCTGACGATTCTTTATTTTGGGGGATTGAAGCATATGAGTTGAATGATGAAGAATTTAAGAGTTTAAATGAACTAATTGAGAGAGACCAACAGAACAAAAACAGTCTTCCATTTGAGATCGGTATGTTAGTTGAATTCAGCAAAACTAATCCTAATACAGTTTGGATTGGTTCTAATACAAATAGTTTTTTTAGATATGATCTGACATCAAATATATACACACAGTATAATTTCGATAAAAATAATCTCACCGATGCGAGCCACTATATTTACTGTTTTAATGAGGATTTGGAAGGGATACTCTGGGTAGGAACATATTCAAGTTTAGTAAGACTGGACCCGAAATCAGGTGAGATGCATTCATTTTCCACTTCAGATGGACTTCCCGGGGGTAACATCTATAGCATTACAGAGGATAACAATGGTGCCTTATGGATTTATTCATCAGGTGGATTATCTAAATTAATTAAGAATGCTCCGGTTGATAAATACTCTTTTGTGAATTATGACGCGCAGGATGGTTTGGAAGGACTTGCACAATCATCCGCTGTTTTGAAAAATGAAAAGGGACGTATATTCTTTGGCGGCAGAGGAGGAATAATCTCTTTTGTTCCGGGCAGCATTAATACAATTGAGCCCGACATTGTTGTTTATGACTTTAAAATTGATGATATTTCAATATTTGACGACTCAACCAGTATCAGTTTAGATACCGGAATTTATGATGTCGAAAAGATAGAACTATCACACGACCAAAATGATATTGCATTTGAGTTTTCTGCAATCCACCTTTCTCGCCCTGGAAAAAATAAAATCTCCTACCAATTAGAAGGCTTCAATAATAAGTGGTATGAATCCGATAGAAATTTTGCGTCATTTACCAATTTGGATCCTGGTGATTATATATTTAGAGTAAAAGGTTCTAATGGTGACGGAGTTTGGAATGAGTTAGGTAGATCAATTGTTGTTGTTATTTCACCACCCTGGTGGCAAACAATTTTTGCCTACATCAGTTATGGAGCCGTTTTCATTTTAGGAGTATTTGGTGTTGATCGTTTCCAAAGAAGACGGC
>JBATTD010000265.1:0-3297 GCA_049670345.1 Ignavibacteriaceae bacterium | reverse complement strand
GGATGAGCAACCCATGTACCGTCGTGTCCATCGTTGGCTTCATGAACTTTATATCAGTGCGTACTTTTTCAAGAGCTATCTCATTTGCTTTTGTGTCCGTTTATATTGGTATTTGTGCAGCCATGCCGCTCATTGCGTGTGCGTTTCGTTTGTGGCAGGTTTTAATGCACAGTAATGAATAGGAATGCATAAAATGTGTGGTCATGGTAATTAAAGCTCTGTCAGCAAGACAGAAATTGCGGTTGTTACGAAACTTTTTTATGCAACTAAAAATATAATCCCACCTGCCGCAGTTAAGTCCTGAAGAATGTTCCCGCAGTTCATAAAGTATTTCATCCATTTCAAATGCAGCAGTAATTGTTTCGATAAGAACTGTTGCTTTGATAGTGGACTGTGGAACGCCTAATTCATTCTGTGCCATTATAAAAATATCATTCCACAATCGTGCTTCGTTGTAGCTTTCTAATTTGGGAAGATAAAAATAAGGACCGCGGCCATTTTCAAGAAGTGATTTTACATTGTGGAAAAAATATAAACCGAAATCGAAAATACTTCCTGATATCGGCTCTCCATCAATTAAAATATTTTTTTCAACCAAATGCCATCCGCGCGGGCGAACCATTAATACAGCAACATTTTCATTCAAAGAATAACGCTTCCCATTAGGATTAGTAAATGAGATTGAGCGGTTAACAGCATCACGTAAATTTATCTGTCCCTGTATTATATTATTCCAGGTTGGAGCATTGGAATCTTCAAAATCTGCCATAAAAACTTTTGCACCGGAGTTAAGCGCATTTATTATCATTTTACGTTCAACCGGACCGGTTATCTCAACACGGCGGTCTTGTAGTTCCTCCGGAATTGGTGCAATTGTCCAATCACTTATGCGGATATTTTCTGTTTCAGGCAAAAAATCAGGCTTTTTTCCTTCATCAATTTCAAGCTGGAGTAGTTTTCTTTTTTGAAGAATTTCATTTCTCCTTGTTCCGAATGCACGCTGAAGATTGGCAATAAAACCCAGTGCCTGTGGTGATAAAAACTTTTCAAATTCCGGTGGTAATTGCCCTAGAATTTCTACCCCTTTTGGCAGATGAATGTCTTTCATAAAGAATTAACCGTTTTTTATATGTGATAAATTGATTATTAGCTCTCGTTAAAGAAAATATGCCGAGAATAATGCCGGTAAGCTTTAAAATATTAACAAATAAGAATATCACATGCCCTTAACATTCAAAGTGACTGGCACTTTGTTAACCCTTTATTGCCCAAATTACATCAGAAAGAGCGTAATAGTCTTTTTCAAGTTGGAATTTTAAAATATAATTAGGATTGAAACCTTCCATGTATTTCCCAATTCTATCTTTAAGCCAGGAAATCTCTGCTTTCAGTTTCCAGTGTTCGCCATCGGACGAGTAAAGAACAATGAATAATCTGTTCTTCAAATGCTTTCTTTGCTGTTGGGATTGGTTTTTATAAAGCCATTTTATCAGCTCATCTGTTTTTTTTATTGCTTCTTTAATTGGATAAGGAAAGTTTTTAGGGAAGACAGATGTTTTATGATCGAACTTTACGCCTTCAATTGTGAAATCAACAAGTCTGTCCTTGCTATCAAGTGCTGGTTTTACATTTGGGAGTGAGCAGAATATTTTCTCCACTGCTTGCGCAGACCAGAAGTTGTACCACCTATTTAATGCATAGTTAGAAATATTTTTGCTGTCCGTATCGTTTTTATATCTTCTGTTTATTTCTTTTAAAACATCATCAAATAAAATAGTGCGGTAAATGAAGTTGGTTAGTTTATCAAAATGATCATTCTGCTTCCTTCCCCATTTGTATGGATAAGCCAATCGTTTTTTTAGTTCGGCTTCTATTTTGTTTAGTTCATTATTCATTTGTGAAAAGATTCTCTGCGGCTTTGCACCATTGCAAGAAATAATTTCACGCAGAGTCGCTAAGTCGCGAAAGGATTAATCTATCTTTCTTATTTCGCAAAGAAATAAATGATAACGATGCAGAAAATAAGAAACCCAACAAATATTCTCATCTGGTTTTTTTCTGTTGGTTTAAACATTTCACTATCCTTTCTGTCGCCTAATACTCTCAAGCTAAAGCTTGCGGCTACCAGCTACTTTTTTTGAAATAAGAAAATATACTCGTGTTTAAATATGTAAAATCCTCCCGCCAATGCTCTATACCGCCATAATTCCTTTTGGTTCATTTTGCCTTTTGTAGTATCAAAATTTTTAACAATTGTGGATTTTAATTTGTATCCGCGCTTCATTAATTCCTTCATTGTGTAAAAACCAAGCGGTATCCATTCACCATCCGAATATTTATCGCCAATAACTACTGCCAGATATCTTCCTTTATCAAGCACACCACAGGTATTGTCAATCACCCTTCCAAACATCTGCAGAAAATCTTCAACTGATTTTGCATTTGAAAGATCATCCTGCTTTCTACTGAATTTTATTATATCCCAATAAGGTGGATGCAATAAAACAAACTGAACAGCATCGATTTTCAGCTTTTTTAATTCAGATTTTAAATTGACTTTTCCACTGTCTCCTTTTATAACTTTGATCTTAACCTTACTTCTGCTTTTCTCTTTTAATAGATTATCCTTTGCAAGTTTTATCACTTCATCATTCAATTCTATTCCAATGCAGTTTCTTCCGAGCCGTTTGCATTCAATTAAAGTTGTACCGCTGCCTAAAAACGGATCGAGAACCCATTCGCCTTTTTTTGTATATCTTCTTAAAAACTGGTTGGGAATCTGTGGAATGAAATTACCCCAATATCCGGCAGAATGTGCGCCTGATTTATCGCGCTTATCAATAATCCATAAGCTATCTGTAATTAAATCATCATATTCTTTCCACCTGTTTAAATTCAGATCATTAATCTTCGAAGTTTTGTTTTCCGCAAAACTTTTAACTAATCGGTTTAGATAATAATGTGTGCGCTGAATTGTTTGTGTTTTTAATATCTGTTCAATCTCTCCGATAAAATAATTTTTACTGATAATCGTTTCGTTCCCGTTTATTTCTACCGAAACTATATCCGTATTATTAGAAGAAACGTCGTCTCTTAATGAACGCAATGAATTTCTTATTTCTTTTAGATTTGTTTCTTTAAGAAGTGCTTTTAAATTTTTAACGTTGTTTGTCTTCATACTAAAATACGATTACTGCAAAAAATATTTTTTTTAAGTATATGATAATAAGTAAATCGGTAAAACTCTTAAATAGTTCGCAGAATTATTTTTTGAAAGGTATCTGATTAAATAAGGAT
>JBATTD010000264.1:0-1679 GCA_049670345.1 Ignavibacteriaceae bacterium | reverse complement strand
GGCATCTACACATAGTATGGGAAAACGAATGGATAAAAAAATTGCTATTTCAGATATAAAATCACTAGAATCTGAATACTTTGATATGGGTAAAACCGTTCTTTTGACTTTGGGTGTTGGTATTATTGTTACAATTATATTAGCTATAATGTCAACATTTGAGCGAAGCACTTTGGTATTGAAAACCCCCCCTCCCTCCGTTAAGGGGGGTGTAGGGGTCAATCAAGTTGAAAATTTAGGTCAATTTTTATAATCATACTTTTTGCATAAATAGTATATATGATTTGTAAACTCAATTTGAGGTTCCTTACCATAAGACCTAAAGCTTTTGAGTGCATCCTTAACTGATGTATAAAACTCAAATACTTCTTGAATGCCGCTATTTTTTACTATTCCATCTGCGAAAGATGAGGAGGCTATTACTATTTTGATGTCTCCGCCAGCTTCTATGGTTCGTTTCAGAGAAGCAACCAATGCGCCTAAAAATGAGCTGTCTATGAAATCACATTTACTTATATCAATAATAATTTTTTTGTTACTTAATAGAATATCTTCAAAGATTTTACTCTTCATAATGCTGGCTTCCTTATGAGATACTCTTTGAAGGTTTACCTTTTCAATTAAGACATCACCGGACAGTTGTTTTTCAAAGTCTTCCATTTTTGAAGTTCTTATAATTTAGGGCTTAATTAATTTTCTTTTTAAATAAGCCATCATTCTCACGCTTTGATATTATAATACTTCTAACATAAGTTACTATAGATACAACTATGCTGAATATTATAATTCCTATTATTAAGTCTAACATTTCAATTAATCTTTGTGGATTATAATTAGTTTAAGCAACAATGTTTATTGAATATTCTGATATCTTCTATATTCAATCATAAATAACTACCTCACGCTATCCATCCCAATCGGTGTGCCATTTTAATATGTGTAGAAAAGCAAACTTTCTGCTCTGTTTCGTTAGATTATCATAAGAAACAATTTCAAAGTGAGACAGTTTTAACAACCTGTTAATTTTAAAGTTCTTTGATAGAAGTTCATTTTGGTTGTAGATAAGTAGAAGAAAAATATCTAAAAATTAGTTGGCTGACTTTGAGAATTTGTTCTATATCCTATTCCAACTTTCCACTCACAACCCCTACCCCTCCTTTTTGGGTGTATGGGGGGTCAATCTTGTTGGAATTTTCGTTCAACTTTCAGGTTGAATATCTCCCTCAAAACTCTTGATAGCTTCTTTCCTTGTTTTATATTTGTCAAATATTTTGGAAGTGTTTAAATTAAAAACTATAGATTGTCCTATAATGACTGGTTCTACTACTCTCAGCTTATAGCCGATGCTAATCAGCCTCTTCGATGTCATTACAATCGCTCCAAAGAAAGTCGAGTCAATATAAACACATTCGCTGAGGTCAATCACTAATTGAGTTTGACCTGAATTAATCTCCTCATTTACTATCACCCTAAAGGCAATAGATTCATTTAAAATTGCGCGAATGAGGTTAACCTTTATGACAACTACACCATCAACATATATTTTTTCAATATCTTCCAGGTTATTTCCTTTATATGATTTGTGCTTATCTCTAAACTAATTTGTCATCAGGTTAAAAGTAATCATTTAATTTTATTGATTGAACTTGCATCTAAGTTAAAATTCACCTTCAAGTCTA
>JBATTD010000263.1:0-21056 GCA_049670345.1 Ignavibacteriaceae bacterium | reverse complement strand
GATAAACATTATCAGCGTAAGCATGGAAAAGATTCATATTATGGACAATCATAGAGAAATATAAAAAGTATGATGAAAGCAGCTGTATTGACAGGGATAGAACAGTTAGAAATTCATGAGATTACAGAACCATTGATTACAAAGGACAACGAAGTATTGCTCAAGGTTGATGCTGTAGGAGTGTGTGGTTCGGATATTCATTATTATAAAACAGGACGAATTGGAAATCAGATTATTAAGTATCCATTCACCATAGGACATGAATTCATTGCTACTGTTGCTGAGATTGGGACAAAAGTTACACGGGTAAAGCCAGGAGATATTGTAGCAGTAGATCCTGCTATATCTTGTGGTAAATGTGACCAATGCTTGCAGGGTAGGAGGCATACCTGCCGTAATCTTAAGTTTATGGGTAATCCCGGTGAGCATAGTGGATGTTTATCGGAATACGTTGTTTTACCTGAAGATTGCTGTTATTCTCTGAACAAAGATTTCAATGCACTAGAAGGTGTATTAGTCGAGCCATTGGCAATAGCTAATTATGCGGTGAAGTTTATAGATAAAATTGATGTTGGAACAGTTGGTATACTTGGCACTGGTCCTATTGGTTTATCTGTCCAGCTTAACTTGCGCACGATTGATGTGGAAAAAATTTATGTTACCGATAAACTGGATTATAGAATTGAGAAAGCCAAAGATCTAGGCACCGTCTGGGGAGGTAATCCGGATAAGGTTGATATTGTTTCTGAAGTAACAAAAGCTGAACCGTTATTATTGGATGTTGTGTTTGAATGCTGCGGCCAGCAGGATGCTATCAATCAAGCTATACGAATACTTAAACCTGGCGGCCACCTGATTATCGTGGGTATACCGGAGGTCGATGAAATATCTTTTAATATTCATAACCTGAGACGTAAAGAAATAACTATACATAATGTTCGCCGACAGAATGAATGTACAAATTCTGCAATTGATTTTATTGCCAATAATAGGGATGTCAGTAAACTAGTTACTCATAAATATAATTTTAATGAGATAGTAGAAGCATTCGAACTAGTCGCTGGTTACAAGGATGGAGTTATCAAAGCTGTTATTCTATTTAATTAAGATGAAAACTCTTTTATTATAGCTATCAAATAAAGTACATGCTCTTTAAATAATGGAGGACAGATAATTATGACGAACATACCTGAGATAAACATAGGAATAGTTGCAGTTAGCCGCGATTGTTTTCCGGTTGAATTATCTGAGAGGAGAAGAAACGCAGTTATTGAATCTTGTAATAAAAATGATATTCCAATTAAAAAAATTGAAACAATCATAGAAAATGAAAATGATTGTCTACAGGCACTAAAAGAGCTCGAGCAGAAGAATGTAAATACTCTTGTTATCTACTTAGGTAACTTTGGACCGGAAGGACCAACTACTATCCTTGCTCAAAAATTTAACGGTCCTGTTATGATAACAGCTGCTGCAGAAGATTCAGGAAACGATTTAATAAACGGACGCGGAGATGCTTATTGCGGTTTGTTGAGCACTTCCTACAATATTGGTCTTCGTAGATTGAATCCATATTTTCCTGAGAATCCAGTGGGTGATCCTGACGATATAGCTAAACTTGTTAAAGAGTTTATTCCTATTGCACGCGTGGTGATTGGTGTAAAGAATTTGAAAATATTCTCATTCGGACCCAGGCCGTTCGATTTTTTAACCTGCCATGCCCCTATACAACCACTCTTTGACCTTGGTGTAGAGATAATGGAAAACAGCGAATTGGATCTTTATGATATAGTTAAAGCGGAAGAAGGAAGTTCCGAAGTTAAAGCAATTGCAAAAGATATGGCCAACGAGCTGGGAAAAGGTAATACGTACCCCGATCTTATTGAAAAACTTGCTCAGTATGAACATGCACTGGAAAAATTTATGAATGCCAATATTGGCACTTCTCATTTCGGCGCCTTTGCAAATAAATGCTGGCCCGCATTTGAAAAATATTTTGGACACGTACCCTGTTATCTGAACTCTCGATTGGCATCCCGAGGAATACCGGTGGCGTGCGAAGCTGATATTTACGGTGCTTTAAGTGAATATATGGCTGTATGTGCCACAGAGTTACCACCGGCAATTCTTGATATAAATAATACTGTACCTAAAAATATGTTTGAAGAGAGCAAAGAAGAGATTGGAGACTATAACTTATCCGACTTGTGGATGGGATTCCATTGCGGCAATACATCTACTTCATGCATTGTACAACCAGTAATGCAGCACCAATTGATAATGCATAGATTGATGGAGCCGGATCAGGAACCAAACATTACCCGCGGTACAATTGAAGGACAGATTAAAGCAGGGAACATTTCAATCTTCAGGTTACAATCAACTTCAGATGCAGATTTACAGGCTTACGTTGCAAATGGAGAAGTATTGAATATAAATCCTAAATCATTTGGTTGTATAGGAGTTTTTGCAGTTAAAGAGATGGGTAGATTTTACAGACACGTTTTAATAGAAAAACATTTCCCGCATCATACAGCTGTTGCGTTCGCTCATACTGGTAAAACACTTTTTGCAGCAGCGAAGATGTTAGGTGTGCAAGAAGTTTTCTTTAATTATCCTAAGGGAATTTATTACCCGACGGAAAATCCATTCTAACTAAAATATTATTTGTATAAACAGGAGAATATATTGTGGCCATAAGTACTATTGATTGGATAATTGTTGCTGGATATTTTATAATAATATTTGGCATTGCCTGGTGGGTGATTAGGCAAAGGCAGGAAACATCAACAGAATATTTTTTAGCAGGTCGTCATTTAGGGTGGTTCATAATTGGAGCGTCAATATTTGCCTCTAATATCGGCTCAGAGCACCTGGTGGGCTTAGCAGGTTCGGGAGCGACTGACGGAGTTGCAATGGCACATTATGAGTTGCACGCTTGGTGCCTGCTTGTACTTGGCTGGGTGATGGTTCCTTTTTATATGAGATCAAAAGTTTTTACGATGCCCGAATTTTTGGAAAAAAGATTTTCTCCAGCCTCCCGTTCGGTATTGTCGGTTATCTCACTTGTTGCATATATATTAACAAAAATTGCAGTAGGCATATTCGCCGGAGGTATTGTATTTAGTGTTCTTCTCCCGGATATAAATTTTTTTGGTATGGATAGCTTCTGGATAGGTTCAATACTTGTAATAATTCTTACAGGAATTTATACAATATTAGGTGGGCTAAAAGCAGTAGCTTATACCGAAGCACTTCAGACAATTATCCTGGTATTTGGATCGGTTCTGGTTACAATATATGGTTTAGATGCGTTAGGCGGTTGGGATGCCTTAAGAGAAATAACAGGTTCGGAAATGTTCAACCTTTGGAAGCCTCTGGTCCCTGAAGGTCTGGAAAGCACCTGGGCGCCGGTTCGTGAATCGGGTAAATTAGCCTGGTACTTCAATGATAATTATCCATGGCTGGGTATGCTGCTGTGCGCGCCAATTATTGGGTTGTGGTATTGGACGACTGATCAGTATATAGTGCAACGGGTGCTCGGCGCTCCCAATGAGAAGGAAGCCCGAAGAGGTTCGATTGCTGCTGCTTTCCTAAAATTACTTCCTGTTTTCATTTTTATAATTCCGGGTATGATATGTTTTGCATTAGCCAAAAGCGGTCAGGTTGCTGCTATTCAAAATCAGCTATTCGATGCAAATGGTGAACTGTTAAGAAATAATGCCCAGCAGGCTTTTCCTCTCCTGGTAGCACATGTTCTGCCCGTGGGTGTAAGAGGTATTGTAGTTGCAGGATTGCTGGCTGCACTAATGAGTTCACTCGCTGGTGTGTTTAATGCATCTTCAACTCTCTTTACAATGGACTTCTATTCAAAGTTTAAACCTAAGGCTACTCAGCACCAATTGGTATGGGTTGGAAGAATGGCAACAACAGTTATGGTTATTATTGGACTGTTATGGATTCCGGTTATACAGGGTGGGAAAGGATTATATGATTATTTACAAGGTGTACAGGCATATCTGGCTCCACCAATATTCGTTGTTTTCTTCTTCGGTGTATTTATGAAACGATTGAATGCCAAAGGATGTCTCGCAGCGCTGCTTACCGGATTCGGAATGGGATTATTTAGGTTAGCCATCGATACTCCGGTAAAATTAATCGAAGGATTCAGTTATGATACTGGTTCATTCCTCTGGGTAATTAACAATATATTCTTTCAATACTATAGTTTGTTGATTTTTATTGTTTGCATAATAGTAATGATTATTGTTAGTTATTCAACAGAGGCACCAAACTATGATAGGATTAGCGGATTAACATTTTCGACTATGACGCAAGAGCACCGTGATGAATCCCGTTCAAGCTGGGATGCTAAAGATGTGATTGGTTCAGTACTCGTATTAGTTCTTATTCTTGCTGCGTATTTATACTTCACCGGGTAAAAGGGAGGCCGATGATTAAAGCAGTAATATTCGATCTTGATGGTCTGTTAGTAGATAGCGAACCGGTCTGGTTTAAAGTTAGAAAAAGTTTTATGCAGAAGTTTGATCTTGATTGGACAGATGAGGATCATAGAAAACAGATGGGAGTAAGTACGGAATCCTGGGCAAATTATACATATGATAAAATTGGTGGAAAACTTTCACGCGAAAAAATCAAAGATGAAATATTAGATAGAATGATATCCAACTATGAGAACGGAGAAGTTAATATTCTTCCGGGAGCCAATACAGCCCTGGAATATAGCTCTGAAAATTATATGACCGGGCTTGCTTCGGGATCTCCTTCAACATTAATAAATGCTGCTATAAAAGGTGCTGGCTGGTCTCAATATTTTTCTAAAGTTGTTTCCAGTGATGAAGTAAATAACGGCAAACCTGCACCGGATACATACTTGGAGATTTTTAAAAGATTGAATGTTCTTCCTGAAGAAACAGTTGTAGTCGAGGATTCCGGTGGAGGTATAATGGCAGGTGTAAATTCGGGTGCTAAAGTAATAGCTGTACCTAATCCGGAACTGCTACCTTCAGAAGATATAATGTCCAAAGCTGATATGCGTCTGGAGTCATTACTTGATCTACCAATGGCGTTAAATAAATTGTGTAAGGTTAATTAAATAATTATGGTTATCAAATTTGAAAAAATAATTGCTGGTTTATTAATAATAAAATTTAGGATTTTATAATTGCCATCTTAAAGAGTAGTGTTAAATATTAGTTTTATCATGTAGAAGGGAATGAATATGGTGATGCGAATATCTGTATCGGTTTTGGAAATAATGATCTGCAGAAAGAAAATATAGATGATTATAAAACCATGTTTGATTTGTTAAGTAATTATGAATGTTATAGAATAGATACATTGCCCGGATCCGATGAGATGAAGACTGTATTAATTGATTTATTAAATCAATACAATTGATGAGGTGTATAATGAAACTGCTATTTTTTAGGTCCATTGAGTTATTCCTGATACCATTTCTTCTCTCCTGTAATAATCATAATGTTTCTTATGTAAAAGACTTTTATGCTTACTATACTTCATATGGTGGTACGGATGATATCAGCGGTCCTTATTCAGATATTGTAATAAATGTTGATAGTACAAAACAAATAGTTTTTTGTAGAGAAACAAGCTACCTGCCAATTTACATTAGCAATGGCATCAATCACACCTTTACCGAACTGATACCCAGAAGCGGTGATGGAAACGAGATACGGCCGGATAAAAACAATGTATATTCCTATGTAAGAATTGTAGAAAACACTCCGGAAAAGATATTCGTGCATTGGAGATATATATATGATTTTAATAATCCAGGTTTTGACGGGGTAGCACATGAATACTTTTATATTTATCCGGAAGGTAAGGTGATACGTGAAGTTTTCAGAAGTGAAAAAGATCTTGTAGATTATTTAGATCCTCAAAATAAAACCATCCAGGAAATTCAACTTGAAGATGATGGAATAAAATTACTCTTACAAAAGGATGCGCAGATATCAAAAAGCTCATTGAAAAAAATAAATGGAAATCCGGTGATTGATAAAAATGTAGTCGATCCTGTGTTTTGGTTAAGATTCGACGAAGGGCTGAAGGATCGTGAATATGAAAACAAAAATTTAACATCGGAAAATTTTAGTGAAGTTCAGTGCGATGTCTCCGGTAATATAACACTGTGGAAAGATGGAGTATCAGGTACTGTATTAGCATTCGATGGATATAAGTCAAAGGTGACATACCCGGAATTCAATATAGCAAAATTTGATAAAAGTTTTACTTTGGATTCATGGATTGCTATTGGTGCTTATCCATGGATGTTGGCGCCTATCATTGATTTAACGGAGGATGGTGACGGTATCTATTTTGGAATAAATGATGTCGGAAAATTGGTTTTTGTTTATAAAACTGGTAATGAATCTGAAGAAGTAAAATCTGAAATAGAAATACCAGTCCATAAATGGACAATTGTTGCTGCAAGTTATGACAGTGAAAATGAGAAACTTACTCTTTTCATTGACGGCGTAAAAACTGCAGAACAAACTTTGGTTATTAAATGCTCTAAATTACCAAATACTGATCTGGTAATTGGTTTGAATAAAATCCCAATGAAAACTACTGAGCATGTATCTCGAGATTATCCTCCTGATGTTAGAACCCCGGAAGGTAACCAACCAATGATTTATGGGATTGAAGGATTAATTGATGAAGTAAAAATTTATGATGTAGCATTAAACGAAAATCAAATAAGGAGTTCCTATAACTATAATAAACCATTTGCTGAAATAGTTAATAATCCTGATCTCGAAAAGAGAATTCTACCGGGTGAAGTAGATGGGAAGGATGCTGAAAAATTTGGTGCCTATTATACAAAGCTTAAGTACCATGATTTATGGGATAATCTCTGGAGGACGAGTGATTATCCTGATGTTGTTGTGCGATTCGATGAACTGCCGGTAAATGTTGTATACTGGCGTGGTCCAAATTACGGACCCGGTTGGGTTACTGAAAATAACATTTGGATGAGTGATCAGAGCTCAGAAATATATCATTATTATGGTTGTGCCGAACATATGGCAGATAAACAAAACAGGCATTCACATGTAAGAATCATAGAAAATCACGATGCGCGTGTACTCATTCATTGGCGATATGCCGCGATTGACATTATGTATGGTTTTGAAAACGATTATATATGGGCAGATGAGTATCATTATATATACCCTGATGGTACTGCAATACGACATGTAACATACCATGATGTAGAAAAGCCGGGTTGGCAGGATGTTCAATTCTTTGCACAGGCGGGCTCTACTCCTGAAGATCAAATAAATTTGCAAGCACTTACAGTGGCAAATTTAGAGGGCGAAATTTATGAAATGGATTGGACTAATGGCATTCCCGAAAACGAATTAGAAGATGCAGTTATATCAGTTGTAAATTTTAAATCTGAGTATAAAGTGATTGTGATTTATCCTAAAGATCAGATAGATGGTGTTGGAGCCTGGGGAGATAGAGAGCGGGCAACAAAAGAGACTCACTTCGCCGGACCATGGAATCACTGGCCTGTTAGCCAAATGCCCAATGATGGCCGTTATGCAATGAGAACTGATAGAGTTACTCATAGCGCACTGGGAGGTGGTGGACCCCGGGATTATGCTATTTACGGTTTTACAAATAAAAATATTAAGGAACTGGTTCCTCTTGCACGCTTTTGGAATCGACCTCCTGATATAACTAATGTTATTGGGGGTAATGATGCCAAGTTTCTTAAAGAAGAAAAAGCATACCACATCAATTCGATTGTATCAACAGTTACATTTGATATAGAGGCTTCGGAGGAATCACCTTTAGTCAATCCAGCTTTTGTTTTAAAGAATTGGAATAAACAATCAGCAAAGATAAAAATGGACAATAAGGAAATTATTGTAGATGATAATTGCAGGGTAGGGTACAAATTTACAGATGAAGGAATTGATCTAATCATTTGGTTGGAACTGAAAAAGATTGAGGAAACAAATTTCAGTTTCAGTAAGCAATAGAAATGGAAACAGATTATGTCAACCGATCTAACTGAGCTTAAAATATCTATAATTAAATATTTTGTCGTCTTCTCATTTCTATTTATTCATAATACGTTTGCGCAAAGATTCTGTGCTTATTACACTAATGTTGGTGAAAACCTTGGTGTGTTGGAAATGGTTCAAGATAAATTATTCGGTAAATATGCTGATGTAATTGTTGAAGTTGGTCATAAAGGACAATTACAATTTACAAAAAATACGAGTTATCTTCCTGTTTGGTCTACTGATGAAAATGAATGGAATTTTGAAGAATTAATTAAAAGAACGGGTGACGGCCAAAGTGATCGACCTGATATTATTTCTCAGTATTCGCATGCACGCATAATTAATAATTCATCAGATGGAATTATTGTTCACTGGCGGTACTTCCCGGATTTTAATAATGTGGAATGGGATGGTGTTGTAGATGAATACTTTATTATTACTCCGGACGGAAAGGTTACTCGAACTATAAGGCAAGGTAAAAAACGAATTGATGATTGGAATAATCAATCAAATTTGATAGTAAGGAATTATTGGCTTACTAAAGAGGGAATCATCGAAATTAAAACTGAGCTTGATTTAATAACAAATGAAGCCACTTTCAATTCAATAAATTCAGAAGTAATTGAGTGCGACGATTCAAATCCATCAGTTAAGCTTTCCTTCGATGATGGTTTAAGGCACCCTTCGAAACAAGTAACTGAAAGCGTAGCGGGAATACAGTATAATGTAAATGGTCATAAAGCACTCTGGAAGAAAGGCATATCGGGCTCAGCACTCCATTTTGATGGATATTATTCATCCATACTAATCTCGAACCCTTTTAAAAACAAATCGCTAAAAAATTTAACTATTGAAGGATGGGTTGCCCTTGCAGCCTATCCGTTCGGTTGGGCTCCAATTATCCATCAATCTAAATGGAATAATAAAGGATTTTACTTTGGTGTGAATGAAAAAGGATTTTTGGGTTTCCACTGTCTTATAGGTAACGATTGGTATAGCATAATCGATTCAACCCAATTATCTCTTTTTGAATGGTATCAGGTAGCGGCAAGTTTTAACAAGGAATTTGGAACGATATCTCTATATGTAGACGGTATGCTAAAAAAGGAGAAGAAAATCCCACAAGAAAATTTAATCATTTCAGAAAGTGATTTAGTTATAGGGTTAAACAGCGATAAAATGCCGGCAATTGATGGGAGGATTAGGATAGGTAAATGGCCTTCCTTATTTGGAATTGATGGTCTCATCGATGAAATCAAGTTATACGATAGAACTTTGTCAGACAATGAAATAGAAAACCTTTATTTAAATCTGAAACCAGATGAGCCACAAAAAGCTAATCCCGATATGCAAGAAAGAAAACTTCCTCAAATGAACACTCATTTAACAAGTAATAGATTCGGAGCGAACTATACAAAACTTGATTACTACGATACCTGGGATAATATGTGGAGAGTAAGTGAACATCCGGATTTAGTTGTATCGTTCGATCAATTGCCTGTAAACATTGTATTGTGGAGAGGTGCCAGCTACGGTCCATACTTCGTAACTGAAAATGGTAAATGGATTGGTGATCAGAGCAATGAAGACTATAGATTACTCGATCACCCTGGTGAAGCCGAAGGTTGCCTGGAACATATGTCTGATAAGCAATGCAGACATTCGCATGCAAGAATTATTGAAAACACAGATGCCCGTGTCTTAATTCATTGGCGTTATGGATTGGTTGATTCTAGGTATCTATTTGCTCCCGGTGTTGATGGATGGGGAGGATGGACAGATGAATACTGGACTATTTATCCCGACGGTGTTGCAATAAGACACGTTCCAAGAGGAATAGTTTTCGGTGACGGTTGGGTTGAGACAATGTTTTTCAGTGAGCCCGGGACGGTTCCTGAAGATAATTGTGAGCTGGATGCTCTTACTATAATTGTGGATGATGGGGAAAGCACTACATTGTCGTGGAAAGAAGATTCACCTGAAGGAGAATTCGATGACGTACAGACTACGATGGTAAATTCTAAATCCGAATACAGGATGTTTAATATTTATCCTTCAGGTTCTTCTGTAGAAGTGTTCGGAGGTCATAGTGGGCTGTCTCATTTTCATTGGTGGAACCATTGGCCGGTAAGTCAAATTACAAGTGATGGGAGAGGTGCACTTGCACCGGATAGAGCTGCACATTCTTCTCTTATCTGGGGTGCTCCAAACGGAAATTTCTTATTGTATGGCATTACCGATAAACCGGCGTTTGAATTAACCCGGCTGGCTAAATCTTGGAATCATCCGCCCGAAATTATAAATCTTACAGGAAATTCGGTTTATGAATATATACAATCTGAAAGAGCTTATCATATTAGCTCACCTAATGAAAAAGTGAAATTCAAAATTAGCGCAAATAAAGAATCTCCCCTGGTTAATCCTTCATTTGTTATTTACGATTGGAAGGGTAATCAAGTTCAGCTAAAAATAAATGGTGAAACAATTACTGGTGGAAAAGAATTTAGGACTGGGTTTGTCATTACTCCTGAAGGAAAAAACCTAATTGTATGGCTTGCATATAATTCTATTAAAAATTCACAGTTTGAATTTTTATCAATAAAATAAACATCATTAAGAAGGGTGGTGTAATAAAATGGCACTTTCAAGAAGAGAATTTATAAAAGTCTCTGCGGCATCCGCGGCTGCGTTAACTTTTCAAGGGATCCCGATTATGGCAGATCCAAGAAACGGTATTCCTTATAGAGTATTAGGAAAAACCGGTCTGGAAGTATCACTACTTTGTGTTGGCGGATATTCAATCGGTGTTGAAGAACTTTCCGAAAAAGAATCTATAAAGTTAATGAGAATTGCTATTGATGAAGGTATTAACTTTTTTGATAATGCATGGGAATATCACGATGGAGGAAGTGAAGAAAGAATGGGTAAAGCTTTGCAGGATGGTTACCGGGATAAAGTAATATTAATGACCAAGCATCATGGAAGAAAACCAGAGGTTGCCCGTAAACATCTAGAAGATAGTTTGAGAAGATTAAAGACAGATGTAATTGACTTATGGCAATTTCACGAAATAGACGAACAATGGGAAGTCGATTCCATTTACTCATCAGGTGTTTTGGATTTTGCATTAAAAATGAAAGAGGAAGGTAAGATAAAGCATATCGGATTTTCAGGTCATTACCGTCCTTCACTACATCTTCAAATGATTTTCAGAGGTTTTGATTGGGAAACGGTACAAATGCCGGTTAATGTGTTGGATCAGCATTATTTGAGTTTCTCCAAAAATGTTTTACCGGTTGCAGTAGAAAAAAATATAGGTGTGATAGCAATGAAGACTCTTGGCGGTGGGATTTTATATGAAAAAAAAATTGTGACACCAGCTGAAGCTTTGAGGTTTGCAATGACACTTCCTGTTTCCACAGTCTGTTCCGGAATGGATACAATAGAAATTTTAAAAGAGAACATTGAAACTACCAGAAACTTCAAACCTATGACGGAAGAGGAAATAAATAGTTTACTTGAGAGAACAATTAAGTATTCTCTTAGCGGTAAATATGAAGATTACAAAACATACACGCCAGAAACGGATCATGAGCACAATGAACCGGAGGATGATAAATGAATGGAATAACGAGAAGAAACTTTATGAAATTGGGAATGATGAGCACTTTTTATTTTGCTGCATCAGTAAATGGATTAACAAAGATGTATAGTACTGGTGAAAGTGCAATTAGATTGGGAGGCCCAATTTTCAAAGAAATCGATAATGACCCGGTTGAATGGATTAAAGCTCATCAAGAATGGGGATACAGTGCAGCATATTGTCCTTTGGAAGCAGATGCATCGAATGAATTAATAAAAGCTTATGAAGATGAAGCAAAAAAGAATGATTTAATAATTGCTGAAGTCGGGGCCTGGAGCAATCCGATTAGTGTTGATGATAATCAAAGGAAGGAAGCAATTGATTTTTGTATTCAGCAGCTTAATCTAGCTGATAAAATTGGCGCTAATTGCTGTGTTAATATTGCTGGTTCAAGAAATCCTGATTCATGGGATGGGCCGCATGCTGATAACCTAATACAAGAAACATTTGATCTAATAGTTGAAACGACCCAAAGCATTATTGATGCAATAAAACCAAAGCGGACTTTTTTTGCATTAGAAACAATGCCTTATGTTTTTCCAAATTCAATTGAATCATATGAAAAAATAATTAAGAAAATTGACCGCGAAAGATTTGCAGTTCACTTCGACCCGGTAAATCTTATTAATTCTCCTGAAAGATATTATAACAATGGAGCTATTATTAAGGAGGCATTTAAAAAACTTGGCAAATATATTAAGAGCTGCCATGCTAAGGACACGATTATTCAAAATGAATTGACAATTCACATAAGTGAAACTCAACCTGGTTTAGGTAATCTCGATTATGCTGTTTATCTGAAAGAATTAAGTAAACTTGATAATGTTCCGTTGATGTTGGAACATATGGAGGAACCGGAAGAATATAAGGTAGCAGGTAGATATTTAAGAAAAGTAGCGATGATGAATAATTTAATAGTTAAATAAGGGAAGCCAACAATGGATAAGAAAATAATTTTTATAACTGTAATATTTCTGATTGTTCCTGCAATATTATTTTCACAACAAGTTAACAGTGTATTGATATATGATTCTTTTAATGAGCTGGATAATTCTTGGACTGAATTATCAATTGGAGATGACGGCGACGGAAAGATTAAAGTAAATGATGGGCATCTTAACATAACAGGTAGTACAAATTATTTCGGAGTTAATAATAATAAAGCAATATCCGGTCATTTTATTGTTGATGCCGAATTTGAAGCCGATGATAATGTGGGTCTTGTACTGCTAATGGAAAAGGAGGGCAAACCGGATATTAATAATTACATAATGTTATGTGTCGATAAAAATAAAAATGGATTAGTTACTGTAAACGTTAGAGATTGTCAGAATGGAAAGCTTAATGTCTTAGACTTTACAGGTAAAACATCATTTGAAGTTGAGAGTGATGAAGAGGAAGAAGAAATAAATCTTGGTCCGGATCTCTATGAACATGTTCTAACAGGAAATCAATATTCAGTTCCATTTACCGAAACCAATAAAAGAATTCGAATTTTCAGAGATGATAATGCCGGTTTTTTTCATTATTACTATCAGGTAAGTAAGGAGTATGAAGGGAATAGATACGTTGATTGGATGGAATTGAGACCTTCTCCCGATTGGGCTAAACCGGGTACTAATTATTTTGTTGCACTAATGAGTCTTCATGAAGGAGAGACAAAATTTAATAGTGTCGAGTCTGTTCAGAAACCGGCTTCTGACAAGGATGACCGGGCGACAGGGTTTAAAGTTACTCAGCGAGAATATAATTGGTCCGGTTTTATAGGTGATGCATATGTTATTACATTCGATGATACCTTTCCATTTCATAATAAAGATATAAAATTTGTTTTCTGGACTGAGATGAACTACATACCTGCATGGCATCTTAATAACCAATTACTTTACACATATGAATTTGTTGAAACCTGGGATGAGCAAGTTGCAGGTTGTCATGAACCTATGAGCGATCGTATGAGACAATGGACATGGGTGAAAGTTTTGGAGGATAATTCTGTTCGAAAGGTTTTACAATGGCACTACGTTTTATGTAATCCAGACTATCAAGTTCCTGCAGAGGGATTTGGAACACAATTGCCGGAGGTGGATGAATACTGGACGTTCTATCCCGATGGCTCAGGCACACGGCATATAGTTTATACACCCAAGTTGGATACTGATTTTAGAGAAGCTCACGAACTTGGAGAATTTATTTCGATTGCAGGTTCAAAATCACACTCATCAGATTTTTATGCATCACCAGCATTAACAATGATGAATTTACAAGGGGAATTTAAACAAGCACATCCGGGATCAAAGTTCGATTACTATTCTGATATAGATGATTGGAAACAACAAATACTTACTGTGCACTTTGTTGATGAACCTGATGTATTCTGTGCCTGGTCAGTCGATCCAAACATTCCGGAAACTTACTCCGGTTACAAAATTAGATACGAAAATGCCTGGCAGAATCCGGATATTAAATGTGTGCATTGGCCGGTAAATAAACGTCCTTATACATCTGCATTTAGTTCGGGCGGAACATGGAAAGCTGAAGTTTCACATGCTTGTTTATTAAGCTGGGGAGTTCGTGATGGAATAGAATGGGAAGATCATTTTAAGGTTGATGAAAGAGGAAGGAAATACAGAGAATGGATTTCTTTGGTTGGACTCAACTCTCCGAATAATAATGATAAGCAAATTTCTAAAACGAGATCCTGGCTGTTTCCCGGTAATGTTGAAATTATTGATGGTGAATCAAAGTTCATCAAAATCGATTACAAACAAAAGGCGTTTATACTCGAAACTTCTTCCAATTCACAAGAAGTAGAATTTAAAATAAGTCCTATTGATGATAGCGGGGATTTATTCAATCCGGCATTCAGAATAAATAATTGGGGAGCTGAAAATAATATATCATTATTTGTTAACGGTGAAGAATTTGACACAAATAGTTTTAGGATTACAACATTGGATGATAAAGATCTTTTAGTTTGGTTGAATGATGAGTTGCAATATGAATCTGTTATTAAAATATCAAAGTGAAAAATATTTGCTGAAGAATTTAAATAGAGGGCAAGGATGAAGAATAATTTATTATTAGCGTCAGTTATCTCAATTGTTATTTTATCTTTTGTAGATATCTCAGCCAATGACTTTTATGCCCATTATACACGAACCGACTATGAAGATAGCATAAGTGATAAGCACGCTGACATAATAGTTTCTTACGGTGCTAGAGGAAGAGTTGTTTTTAGCAGGGAATCAAGCTATTTACCCCGCTGGGAGACATCTCATAATACTTTTTATTTTGATGAAATTGTTAAACGAACTGGCGACGGTTCAGATCTTCAACCCGATAAATTTAACCGACATTCATATGTTAGGATTATTGAAAACACCGCTGATAAAATCTTAGTTCACTGGAGGTACTATCCTCACATATTAAAAACTGAAATGACCGATGTTGTACATGAGTTTTTTACTTTTACTCCTGATGGAAAAGTAGTACGTGAGATTAAAAAGGGGACGGACAAAATTGATCAGTGGAAGGATCCTAAAAACGTACTTACTTATGAATTACAACTAAAAGCGGATGTGATTGAAGAACTCACAATTAATAAACCACAATTAAGTAAAAAGCAAAAAAGTCCAATTGAAGGATCACCAGTTAAAGAAAATAATATTGCTGAACTCTTATCATATTGGTCATTCGATGAAGGATTAGAAGATGATGTTGACTTTGTTAACGAATCAGTAAGCGGGATCGAATTACCAATAGATGGACATAAATCTTATTGGACAGAAGGTGTATCGGGTACTGCCTTAAAATTTGACGGGTACTATTCTGAAATCAAATTTCCTACCCAATACGCTCCTCGTATATCCGGAGAATTTACAATTGAAGCCTGGATTACAATGGCTGCCCATCCTTTTGGATGGGTACCTATTGTTCATCAATCACACTGGAAGGAAGCAGGATACTATTTTGGTGTAAATGCGTATGGTCAAATCGGTTTTCTTTCCAATATAAATAGGGAGTGGGTTGAATTAATTACAGATGCAACAATTGAAAACTATCGATGGACACACATTGCTGTTACATATAGTGACGAGAGTAGAAAATTGGTTATCTATATTGACGGTGAACGAAAAGCAGAGATGGAAAAAGATCTTGAAAACGATTATGCTGCTCTTATACATGCTAATGCTCCCTTAACAATTGGTTTAAACACTGAACCTTTGAGTCCTCTTCCTAATGAAAGATTTTCATATGGACAGTATCCATGCATTACCGGATTTGAAGGTGTGATTGATGAAATACGAATTTATAATGAAGAGTTATCATCTATAGATATTAATAAAGCGTATCAGAATCTTAAACCGAGTGAATTATCATCAGAAAGATTATTTGAAAAAAGAATACTTCCGGGTTACCCCGGTATAGCTGATAAGTTCGGAGCAGAGTATAAAACTTTTAAATATCACGATCTTTGGGATAATTGTTGGCGAACCAGCGACTATGATGATATCATTGTAAAATTTGATGAGTTACCAGCCAGTGTTACATTTTGGCGCGGACCATCTTACGGTGCAGGTTGGGTGACGGAAAAAAATTATTGGATGCTCGATCAAAGTGTTGAAACGGGTAACGCCATTAGTTATGTAGAACATATGTCTGATAAACAAGGACGTTATACTTATACCCGAATAATTGAAAACACTGATGCCAGAGTAGTAACTCACTGGCGTTATAGTTCAAACGACGTTCTTTATTCTTTTAATGAAAACTTTGGAGAAGCAGGTATCTGGGTTGATGAATATATGACAATTTACCCGGATGGAGTGGGCATCCGCAAGGTTAAACAGAAATCTATTAGTTGGGAAGAAGATCCACCCACAAATATTTCCTGGCAGGATGTTCAGTTCGCAGTGCAACCAGGTATGACACCGGATGATGTGATGAATTTAGAAGCTGTTCATCTGGCCAATTTAAAAGGTGAAACTGCTACAATGGATTGGTCTAACGGTGTGCCACCTGAAAATCCTTTGCCTAGCGCGAACATTGAGCTAATTAATTTCAAATCTGATTATAAAGTATTCCTTGCATTTCAGGAAGGTACATTTATAAATCCGTGGGGAAGAGTACCCGATGATATGTACTGCCATTTCATGACATGGAATCATTGGCCGGTAGCATTCATTACAAGCCAGGGTAAGAGTTCATTATTCCCCGATCGAATAACACACTCAGCTTTGTGTGCTGCAGATAATGCAATTGATCATGGTAATATGGCAATGTATGGATTCACAAATCAACCAGTTGAAACTCTTATTCCTTTGGTCAAATCATGGAACAATCCTCCAATTCTTTCAATTGTTAATGGAGCTGCTAACTTAGGTTATGATAAGGATCAACGCGCATATATATTAAACAATCCATCAGATAATATTTCTTTTAAAATAAATGCAAGTAGAAATAATCCTTTCGTTAATAGTGGAATTGTTATTAAACATTGGGGGGAACGGGGAGAAGTTATATGTCTTATTGATGGAGAAGAATTACTAATAGGAAAAGAGTTTCGGCAAGGAGTTTTTTATGATACGGATGGCATAAAATCTTTAGTTCTGTTTATAAAAATGATGTATGAAAACAGTGTTGATGTTCAAATAAAATCAATAAATAATTAAGTAATAGAACGCAGCAAAATTTTCAGATTAGGAATTGTTGAAATGATCGATGGTAGTTCAAATTTAATTTTAATTATAAAGTATAAATCAATCAAGAAAAGTAAAATATAATTACTTAAACAATAATAAATAGAAGAGGTTCACAATGAAAATTCCCAAATTTATAGTTACTATCATTTTGTTTTTACTTTTGCTTTCTTTTACGTCTCAAAAACAAGTTGAAGAATTCAAAATTGATGTTTCACTTGGAGAGTTTGGTGCGTTTTATACTAAACTGAATTCGGGGATGGAGTTCGAAACTAATTCAAGGACCGGAGAATATGCAGATATTGTTGTCGATCTTGGCAACAATGATGCAATGCTTGTTTTCTGGAGGGGATCAAGTTATCTGCCGTTTTTAAAGTCATCAAAAGGTAAATGGTATGTAGATGAGATTGTTGCGCGTAAAGGGGATGGTTCAGAAATAATGCCGGATCGTACAAATACTTTTTCACATGTTCAAATAATTCAAAGTAATCCTGAGGAAGTTATAGTTCACTGGCGATATCTTCCCGAATTTATTAAAGCTAATCCTCCGGTTGGAGTTGATGCCACAAAATTTGTTGATGAATACTACTATATAAAACCGGACGGTACGGTAAAAAGAACTATTCGAAAAGGGACAAAACGTGTTGATGATTGGAGAATTCCGGATAATGTAATTGTTGAGACATGTAAGTTAACTTTAGATGGGATCGATGATGTCCAATTAGTAGAACCGCAAAAGCCGGATAAACCGGCACCTGTCAAAGGAAATCCTGTGATTGCTGATCAGGTTGTTCAGCCTGTTGCCTGGTGGAATTTTGATGAGGCGATGGGTGATGAGGCTACCGAAGTAATCTCCAAAATTAAATCTGAAATTCATGGTAATAAAAGCTTATGGCGTAAGGGTGTTTCGGGTACTGCGCTGCAATTTGATGGATATATTTCCAAAATTACTTTGCCGGCAAATGATGCTCCAAATTTATCAGGAGCTTTTACTTTTGAGGCCTGGCTGGCTATAGGTGCTTACCCATGGAGTTTCGTTCCCATCGTTCAACAAGCAGACGATGTGATTGAAGAGGTAGAAAAAACCAAGGGGCAACTAGCAGTATTACTTGGTGAAGAAGGCCGGGAGGAAATGGATGAGGATGAAATGGGCGAATTCGATTTTATTATGAAAAAGGAAGATGATACTGGTTATTTCTTCGGACTCGATGGTTACGGCAATCCCACGCTAAAAGTTCGTGTTGGTAATCAATGGGAAGAATTAATTACAGATAATCATCTGGATAGAAGAACATGGTATTATGTTGCAGCATCGTATGATAAATCAACAGGATATATGAAGGTCTATGTGGATGGCAAAAAAGTTGGTGAGAAAGAAATTGCAAAAGGTGATATAGAGTTATCAACTAAAGATTTATTTATCGGACAGGGCAAACTCAGAAGACCTATAAGACCGGTAAGAATGAACACTTTCGCTGATCAATATTCCTTCGATGGTCTTTTCGACGAAATTAAAATATATGATGTTGCATTAACAGATACCCAAATAAAAGAATCTTATGATTCGTACCTGGGAAATAAGGAATACTTTTCTGAAGTTGATATGGATAAGCGAGTATTGCCCGAAGGTGATAACACGGGTGAATTCGGTTCATATTATACTCATCTCAAATTTTACGATGTATGGGACAATATGTGGAGGTTCAGTGCTCACCCTGACGTTGTGGTTGAATTTGATCAGCTCCCAACAAAATTTGTTTTCTGGCGTGGTGTCGGTTATATACCAATGATGGTGAATGATAAAGGCCAGTGGTACAGCAATGAATTTAATGAAACCTGGAACAGATCAGGTGGTGAAGGATGTCAGGAACCAATGTCCGATAAAGAGTCATATAATAACCATGCAAGAATAATTGAAAATACACCTGCCCGCACAGTTGTTCATTGGAGATATCCATTAATAGATGTTAATCACATTATGGCGAATTTTGATGAAGGATCAGGTTGGTGCGACTGGAGCGATTGGTATTATTATGTTTATCCCGACGGGATCGCTGTCAAGACTATGCATCTCTGGACCGATGGAGAAAGAGATCATGAGTGGCAGGAATCAATGGCGATATTCGGCCCGGATCAGCATCCTGAAGATATTATCCATAAAAAAAATGCATTAACCATGCTGAATCTTAAAGGTGATGCTGTTGTATATGATTGGGTAAAAGGTCCACCGGATAATGTAGAAGAACCTGATGGACAATGCATACAGTATGTCAATTATACCGGAGAATATAAACCCGTAACGATAGGTGATTTTGAATGGTCGAATGTTTATGGTGGAGAATTAACAGAATATGCGGTATTCCCGACCTGGAATCACTGGCCTGTTGGTCAAATGCCTTCTGATGGTCGATATGCAACTTATTCTGATAGAACTTCACATAGTTCTCTAACCCACGTACCTCCAACTACTTATAAAGAGGTGCTTGATGGACCAACTCCATATTATCAAAAAATTCTTATGGAAGGCATGCTTAATATGAGACCCGATGATTTGGTACCTTTAGCAAGATCATGGATGAAAGCTCCCAGGATGGCTGAGCTTAGTGGTGCAGATGGTGAATACGAGCCCGGGCAGAGAGCATATCTTCTCAAATTTAAATCATCACCGGTCTCATTTAAAATTGATGCATCAGATCAGAGTCCGTCAATCAATCCTGCATTTGTATTGAAAGGATGGAATGATCAGTCTATTGCAAAGGTTAAAATTAATGGAAAAGAATTAACAGCTGGTGATAATTTCAGGCAGGGCACATTTAGAGATACTGATGGTACACAGACAATGGTTGTTTGGATTGAAAAAGATTCAATACAACCTGTTAGTATAGAAATAGTGAAATAACTGTGCATGAACTTTAAAATCGAACAGACTTTCTAAGGTTATTATGATGATTTAAGAAACAATCATGACGGGATTTTACTAGTGCAATCATATATTATTCTTTTTTTAATTGTAAAATAAATGAGAGGGCTAAAATGAAAATCAGTAAAGTATCCATAATATTGGTTTTGATGTTTATCACATTGGCAAATGCCTGGGCACAACAAAATATCCCTGCATATAAAAATACAAATCTGACTATTGAAGAAAGAGTTGCAGATCTTATCGCGCGAATGACAATTGAAGAAAAAATTTCTCAGATGAGTCACTTAGCTCCAGCGATTGAAAGATTAGGCATCATCGCATACGAACCGAATTTTTATAATCCCTTAGGTGAGTCATACGAATTTGAAAAGGAAGAGGTTGAAGAATTTAAAAATAACAGACCGTGGGAAAATTATGAGCATTGGGAAGTAGGAAGTTGTCTTGATGGTGGTTGGTGGAACGAGGCTTTACACGGTGTAGCACGTGCCGGACTTGCTACTGCATTCCCGCAAAGTATCGGATTAGGTTCTACATGGAACCCTGATCTCGTTCAAAAATGTATGGATGTTTCGAGTACTGAAGCAAGAATTCATAATAATGTTTATGGTAAGAAGCTTACATACTGGTCACCGACAATTAATATTTTACGTGATCCGCGTTGGGGAAGAAATGAAGAATCATACAGTGAAGATCCATATCTGCTTTCCCGCATGGCAGTCGCT
>JBATTD010000262.1:0-10661 GCA_049670345.1 Ignavibacteriaceae bacterium | reverse complement strand
AAATAATAGAGTTAAAAATTCACTTAAATTTGGGAATAATATCTACCCTTTTGCTGATATGTGCTCAGGTAATAACTTTGTTTTTAGAAACGTATAATATATATTTGTACTTCAATTTTTAAAAATGTACTTATTATTGATGAATAATAAGTATATTTTTTTGTTTTTTATGATTATTAAAATTTTGAGTCGTAGCTACAATTATCATCATTATAATCTACGACTGATTAGCGCATTGCAATTTGGAAGATTATTCCAGTTTTTTCTGGAAGTTATCAGGTTCTTAATAATTTTGAAATCGTTTTTTATACGGGGCGTAGCGTAGTCCGGTTATCGCGCCTGCTTTGGGAGCAGGAGGTCGCAGGTTCGAATCCTGCCGCCCCGACGATCATAGTTCTTAATAATATTGAATAGTTGCGCCAGTAGCTCAACCGGATAGAGCAACGGCCTTCTAAGCCGTAGGTTAGAGGTTCGAGTCCTCTCTGGCGTACTATAAAAAGTCAAATATCAAAATTCAAAAGCCGGAGGAATATTTTGAATTTTGAATTTTGATATTTTTATGGTGGGCGTAGCTCAGTTGGTTAGAGCGTCTGGTTGTGGCCCAGAAGGTCGTGGGTTCAAATCCCATCGTTCACCCAATGATAAATGTAGTAGTAATAATTTTTACATTCAACTTTTCACATTTCATTAGATAACCGGCCCCATCGTCTAATGGTTAGGACCTCGCCCTTTCACGGCGGTAATAGGGGTTCGAATCCCCTTGGGGTCACAGAGCCCTCTTGATTGTTTTTTAATCCTGAGGGCTTTTTTATACCTTCTTCATTATCATTATTATTATGACAAGAGATTATCTTTTCAAGTAAAAATTAATGAGGGAATGATTTAAGTACTATTAAATCTTGGTAAATATTCATAATTTTGTTTTAATTTTTGAAAATAACAGGCAGCATTTATGATTAATAATAAATTGTTTTCATCATTATTATTGTTCGGTTTATTAACATTAAACATTCATATCTTCGCACAAGATTATCTTTCACAAACACATGAAGATGCATTTCGACTTTCTCAACCAGGAATTATTTATGATGCACGTTCATTAAGTATGGGAAATGCATATTCCATTATTGGAAATACTTACACAGCTACTTTAATGAATCCCGCAACACTTGGTTTAGCAAAGAAAACTACATTCTCAGGGTCAATAAATTTAAATCTACACTATAACGAAGTTAAATTTTTGGATGACAGTTTGGATTCTCATAAAACAGAAACAAATTTTAGCCAGTTCGGGGTTGTTTATACGGTACCGAAAGATAGCGGTAATAAAAACTTAGTGTTTTCGCTTGGCTACAATAAATCGAATGACTTTAACAGGATTGTTCAGTTTGAAGCATTTAATGCAAGTAATAGCACAATAATAAATGATTTGACAGCAAATAACAGCGAAATTACACGATCACTACAATTGAGTTACCCTGTATTGGATAGCGCATCCGGTGAATTTCTTGGTGATGCAACCATTTTAAATGGCAATCTTAACCAAAAAGCATCTGTATTAGATGAAGGTAGTATCAATCACTGGTCCTTTGGCTTTGCATATGAATTTGCTTCAAATGTATTCTTTGGAGCAAGTGCAAATTACGCTGTTGGAAGTTACCTGAGTAACCGTGAATACTTTGAAATAGATACTAGAGACATCTACGGCAACGATGTACGAACATTGCAGGACAGCGCTTTAACCGCCGGCTTTGAGGAATTTTATTTGAACGATGTAGTTGAGTGGGCTTATAATGGCTGGGATGTTAGATTTGGATTTTTGTACAAATTTTTCGATTTTATTGGAATAGGCGGTTCTGTTAAAATTCCAACCCAATATTCAATAATTGAAAAACATCACTTTAATGGAATAAGTAGATTTTCCACCGGATTAATTAATGAACTCGATATTCCTGTGATTGAAACTAAATACGGAGTAACATCACCATTTGAATTTACTGCAGGAGCAGCCGTTAACCTTTGGATTATCACCGCAACTGCCGAAGCAACATATATTGATTATACACAGATGAAATTTTCCGGAGAAATGGAAATAACTAAACAGGCTGCACTTAATAAAGATATTCTTGAACGTTATACCCAAATTGTAAACCTTAGAGCAGGTGCGGAATTTCGTTTGCCGTGGACCGGCTTAAGCGCAAGAGCTGGATTTATTTACAATATGTCTCCCATTAAAGACGCTCCGACCGATTATGACAAAAAGTATCTTACAGCGGGCTTGGGGATTAGCTCAGGCGAAGGTGATTTTGAAATGAACTTAGCTGGAATGCTTGGCTGGTGGGATATACCGAGTGAAGATTTTGGTGGCAATATCCCAACTATTTCTCAAAGCATTGTTGATGCTAATATTCTTGTCTCTTTTACTTTAAGATTTAATTGATATTAAAATTAATTGCTGACGTATTAAAAGTTTTTATATAATCATTTTCTATAGCTATGGTCTTAAACCACATCTTGGGGATTGTATAGCATGTTACTTTTTTATTCAGTTAGAAATTAATTTTTATGCTCTATTATTCATATAAGGTATAATATTTTCAGAATAAAAATTTATGAACAAAAATAAAATACCCAATATAAGTTTAAATCTTAATGTAAGAGGTCTTCCGCAATCTGCAACGCTGGCTATAAATGAGAAGTGTAATGAACTAAAAAAGCAAGGAAAACAGATTTATAAACTGGGCCTTGGTCAATCACCATTTCCTGTTCCCCAACCGGTTGTAGATGAGCTTAAAGTCTACGCTCATGAAAAAGATTATCTGCCCGTTAAAGGACTGTTCCAATTAAGGGAGGCTGTGGCTGATTACCATTGTAGAATCCATGGGGTTTGTTTCACACCTCATGATGTTATGATTGGTCCTGGTTCTAAGGAATTGATGTTTCTTTTGCAATATGTTTATTACGGTGATCTGGTTATTCCTACACCTAGCTGGGTGTCGTACGCACCCCAGGCTCTGATCATAGGAAGGCAGGTAAGATGGCTATGTACAACTAAAGCAAATAAATGGAGATTAACTGCCGAGGAATTGGATGCTCACTGTGAGAATGATTCAAATAAACCCAGAATTGTAATATTGAACTATCCATCTAATCCGACCGGTGTTACCTATAAAGTTGAAGAACTAAAGCAAATAGCTAAGGTTGCAAAAAAGTATAAGATTATTCTCTTATCTGATGAAATTTATAGTGAATTACATCATAAGGGAAAACATGTTTCAATTGCAAGATTTTATCCGGAGGGTACAATTATCAGCAGTGGCCTGAGTAAATGGTGTGGCGCAGGAGGTTGGCGACTTGGTACTTTTGTTTTTCCCTCATCACTAAGATGGTTAATGGATGCAATGGCATCAATGGCGAGTGAAACGTTTACATCCACCAGTGCGCCTATTCAATACGCTGCTGTGAGAGCATTTCGTGGAGGTTCTCAAATCGAAAAGTATTTGTGGAGATGTAGATGGATTTTAGATGAACTTGGAAATAAAGTATACAATGAATTGGGAAAGGAAGGGATTTTTGCTCCTAAACCTGATGGTGCATTTTATCTTTTTATTGATTTTGAAAAACATAGGAAAAAGTTATTACAGCGTGACATAAAAAATAGTACGGATTTGTGCAAAAGACTACTTGAAGATACAGGAGTAGCAATACTACCAGGTCAGGTATTTGGAATGCAACCGGAGGAATTAACGGCAAGACTTGCTTACGTAGATATTGATGGTATAAAGGCCCTTAATACTGCAATGAATCTTGATTCTCCTGACAAAATTAATGGTGAATTTCTTGACCTATATTGTCCAAATGTACTTAAAGCAATCTCTTTAATTACAAATTGGATAAAGAGTTAGGGGATTATTCTAAATCAATTTTTAGTTTATAAATGCTGGATTATATCTATGTTGGATAAGGAACCGCAATTGAAGGAACATTTAGATTTTGACTTTCAAATTACTATTCCCGGCTCATTAATTTTTTCTTTGACTTAAACTTTCTAAATGCATATAAAGACTGCATAAAATAATGTGGCGGAAAATAAGTTTTTAATCCATAATCTTCTGCTTTTATCCCTTCAGGTAAATATGCCGTTCCTAAGAGCCAATCCCAAATTGCAAATTTTGTTGCAAAATTTCTGTTTCTGCCTTTTCCAGTAGTATGATGCAATCTGTGCATTTCCGGTCCGTTAATTATCTTCTGAAGATTTCCTGTATGCACATTTAGATTTGCATGAATATACATACCCCATACAGCGCTAATTGTAGCTTTATAAGCAAGTACCTCAACAGGAGCTCCTAATAATACTATTGGAAGAAACTCAATTGTCTGATTCATAAGAATTTCAAGTGCATGAGATCGTGAGCCTGAAAGCCAATCAACTTTTTTGGGTGAGTGATGGGCTTCATGAATCCTCCAGAGATATTTATTTTTATGCTGCCACCGGTGCATTAAATAAATATAGATATCATGACTGACTGTGAAAATCACAAGCTGAAGCCAAATAGGAACATCAGCAAATAAATGTAATCTGGATAAGCCGGTAGATTCATCTATTCCTCTTATAATAAAACCGAACACAATTATTCCGAGTATATAACTCTGTGCGATAGTGTACAAAGCGAGATCATCAAAAAATCCTTCGCGTAAAACCCGTTGTCCTTTTGTATAAGGGAATAATCTTTCTAAAATAATGAAGAGAATTGCTGAAGAAATAATTATTATGAATGATTGTTGTTCTGCTGCAGATATGTTATCCCAATATTCAGTTAAAAATGTTTCCATTATTTACGCTCTTTTACCTATTTAACTCTTCTGAGCTTTTCTCGGGAACTCAGTTCACTATCATAAACTTTTTTAATTCCATCACCCAAAGCCAGTTCAATATCTCTAATGTTTCTAACTAATCTATGAAAACCAGCAATTTCAACAGATGCTGCCTGGTCTGTCCCCCACATAGCTCTATCGAGAGTAATATGTCTCTCTACAAAACTTGCACCAAGTGCTACTGCTGCCCAGGTAGGAGCTAATCCAGTTTCATGTCCCGAATACCCAATTGGTGTAGCGGGGTATTTATCCCTGAGGGTTGTGATCATTTTTAAGTTTAGCTCTTCGTATTCGCAGGGGTAAGATGATGTTGAATGTGCAATTAATAATTTTTCCAAACCAATATTTTCAACAGCATTTTCAATTTCTTCCATTGTAGACATTCCTGTTGAAATCATTACAGGTCTATTTAGTTTCTTATGTCTTAGCAATAAATCTTTATCAGTTAAAGATGCTGAAGCAGTTTTATAGAGCGGTGGATCGAAATCTTCAATAAAATCAACTGACCCTTCATCCCAACAGGAAACAAACCAGATGATTCCCAACTCTTTGCAGTATTTATCAATCGCTGCATAATCATCTTTACCAAATTCTACTTTGTATCGATAATCTATGTAAGTCATTCTTCCCCAGGGAGTATCTCTTTCAATGTTCCATTGATCCTTCGGAACACAAACTTCGGGAGTTCGTTTCTGAAATTTAACTGCGTCGCATCCTGCTGCTTTTGCTCCCTCAATCATCTTTTTTGCTATTTCAGCTGAGCCATTATGATTTATACCTATTTCAGCTACAACAAATGTTGGATGATTATCGCCAATCATCCTGTTACCAACTAGTATTTCTCTTTTGTCTCCCATTGTTTTCCTCAACTAAAACAGGTGTAATTAAAAAATTATTTGGTTATTACCTATTTGCTTTAAAAGCTATTATCAATTCCGCAAATTCTCTGAATGCACCGTTACCGCTATTACTGCTGCAAATAAAATCTGCAAAATCTTTTATAAAGATTGTTCCATCTGCCGGGGTAGCAGTTAAACCAACTAATTTCATCATCGCAATATCATTTACGTCATCCCCGATATATGCAATGTTTTCTTCTGTAATATCATTTTTATGCTTTATTTCTTCTAAAACTTTAAGCTTATCCTTAACACCAAGATAATATTCTGTAATTTTTAGTTTTTCTGCTCGTGCTTTAACTGAACCGGAATTCTCGCCCGTTATTATTACGGTTTCGATTCCAACATGCTTTCGCAATCTTTCAACACCCATTCCATCACGAATTGAAAACCTTTTTAACTCTTCACCGTTAGCCGAATAATAAACTCCCGTATCAGTCAAGACTCCATCGTTATCAGCAACTACAACTTTAATTTTTTCAATTTTCTTTTTTAGATGTTCATTCTCTTGTTTCAGTTTTTCATCAATTACCATGTGGTCCAACCTCCGTCAACAACTAAGTTGGCTCCCGTCATATAATCTGAAGCATCGCTTGCAAGAAATATTAGCGCACCTTTATAATCATTTGGTTGAGCCATTCTTTTTAATGGTGTTCTGTTTGAATAATTTTCAATAAAGTAATCATCCTGCTTATTTTCAACTCCACCGGGGCTTAGCGTATTAACACGAACATTTTTATTGCCCCAATATGCAGCTAGAAATTTTGTAAATGAAATCACAGCTCCTTTGGTAACGGGATAAGCAGCAGACTTATAAAATGATTGTGTTCCGTCCGGATTTAAGTAAAGCGATTGATCGGGTGCGACCATTCCATAGGTTGATGCAATATTAATTATACTTCCTTTATTTTGTTTAACCATTTCACTCCCAATTACCTGCGAACACAGAAACATTCCAGTTATATTTACATCCAAGGACTTTTTCCACATTTCAAGCGGATAATTTTCAAACTTCGATTGTTCCGCGGCTGCTTGGGGATTTTCAAACATATCATTTATCGCTGCATTATTAACTAGAATATCAATTCTTCCAAATTCTTTTAACGTTCTATTTTTTATTTTAATTACTGAATCCTTATGAGTAATATCAGCTGAAATTCCAATAGATTTTTGTGGAAGGCTGCCTGCAAAATTATTGCATTCAGTTTGATCTAAATCGCAAACAACAACATTAGCTCCAGCTTCTGCAAGTGCTTCACAATGATTTTTTCCAATTAATCCAAGAGCACCGGTTACAATTGCAACTTTGTTTTCAAGCGAAAATATTTGAGGAAATGAACTCATGAAAAAATCTAATAAGATTTTTGTTTTGGTTTAGTATGAAAGTTGCTCACTTTTCTAAAAACAGGTGCAACTGGTTCACCATTAAGATATTTCATCACATTATTTTCATCGACAGCTTTTTTAAGGATTGGCAGCACTTCGCGATAAACCTTTAATGTATATTCAACATCTGCATCAGCGTGTGAAAAACACATATTATGAAATCCACCCCAAAGTATTCCACGCTTTATCATTTCCTGCTGCACAAGAGCTTTTATTTCAAGAGGGTTCCCGGCATTAGCATCAAATGTTATTAAAGATCTACATTCGTAGCCAATACATTTAGTATAACCCATTCCAAGATCATTTGCAATTTGATTGTAACCATCTTTCAATTTTTTCCCTTGCGCTGCAAGAAAAGCAGGAACATTTTTATCACGCAATTCTTCTATTGTTGCAATTGCTGCTGCAAGAGATAACGCTTCGCCACCAAAAGTTGTATAGAAAAAAACATCTTCGTCAAGTACTTTCATCACTTCCTTACGTCCTGTTAAAATTGATAATGGCATTCCGTTAGCAACTGCTTTTGAAAATGTGGCCATATCGGCTTTCACTCCAAAATATTCCTGTGCACCACCAAGAGCAATTCTGAATCCTGTCCACATTTCATCAAAAATTAAAAGTGTGCCGTTATCATCACAAAGTTTTCTTAACTCTTGCAAAAAGTTATCCTTGGGCGGTTCAAAGACGAAGGGCTCTAAAATTATTGCGGCAATATCAGAATCGATTGAATCTTTTACAGATTGAATATCGTTGTAATTTATAGTAAATGTAAGATCGTCTATTGCTTTCGGTATCCCGTTATTCTTATCGGTTACGGAAATATACCAATCGTGCCAGCCATGATAACCGCAGCATAGAACTTTTTCTCTTCCTGTGTAAGCCCTTGCAACACGAATTGCTGCACTAGTTACATCAGCCCCGGTTTTACTGTATCTAACGGATTCAGCATTTGGTACAACTTCATTTATAAGTTTAGCAACTTCAACTTCCAGCGGATGCATCAATGAAAAAGTTATTCCGTCTTCAAGTTGTTTTTTTATTGCGTTATCTATTTTTTGATAAGCATAAACAAGCGACAGGGGACCGATTCCCATATTAAAATCGATGTATTCATTGCCATCAACATCCCAAACATGCGAACCTTTTCCTTTTTTAAGATATTTTGGTGCAATTCCCTTTACATTTTGCTGGGGTCCTTTTGCCAATGTTTGTGTTGTGGCAGGAATGAGATCTAATGCGATTTTATATAGCTCATCCGATTTATCAATTGCCGGGTAATTATCGTTAAAAGCTACTTTATTTGGCATAATTTATAAGTCCTATCTTTTTACAGATTTAACAATTAAATATTTCTGGTATTTTTTTTTGTTATAGTTTTTAATTCATCAAGCTGATTACGATACCAGTTTACTCCCGCATATTTTTCATTTATCTTTTTAATTTCAGGTTTTTCACCCAGCAAATTTAATATATCTTGCAAAGTGAAAATCTTATCTTCAGTATATAATTCTTCATAAACTCTAGTAATGAACTCATAATCTTGCTCGTAATCTATTGTAAATCTGTGGCTCATTGAATAATCTTTTCCGATTTCCCACTGTACATTACCCAAATTAAATTTATCCTGGTTTTCCCAAAAGTAAGGTGTTGTGTGTTCACGCTCAAGTTCTTTTTTCGCATTCAGCCATGCATCCTTAAGTGCACTAGCAGCAAATATTTCAACATCATTTCCATCTGGATAGCTTGCAGGATGTAAATTACTTACAAAATCAAATAATTTTTTGTTATCAATATAATACTTTAAAACTTTATCAATTATACCCGGATCGATAAGCGGGCAATCGGATGGGATTTTTACAACCGCATCAGGGTTAAATGGTAAAGCTGCTTTGTAATGTCTATCTAGTAAATCAATTGAATTTCCACGATAATATTTTATATCATTATCTTTGCACAAACTTATGATTGGATCATCATATTCTTCTTCAGTGGTTGCAATTATTATTATGTCCGTGTAATTAGCAGCATCAACTCTTTGATACATTCTTAACAGTAAAGGTTTACCTGCCAAAGGCATCATAACTTTGTGTGGTAAACGGGTTGAACCCATTCGTGCCTGAATAATTGTAACAATTTTGATTGGTTCATTCAAAAATCTGTGTCCTCAATACAGAATTAGAAAGTTTGGTATGCTGATAAAAATCTTAATGTTTTGCTTTTACTAATTTTCTTCTAATCTTAAAACGATCTTTTAAAGTAACATTTTTATAAGGTTTGTTATAAAATGAATAAACTTTCTGCTTCTCGGTTTCTGCTAATAAACGATGACCGATATGGGCTATATTGAAAGCAGCCCTTCCGTTGTTTTGAATCGGCAGTAGGCGTTTTAATTCATTTATATCAAAATCAGAATGTACTTCTTTTCCAAGTGCAAGTCCAACATAAACAACGGTTGAATATCTTGTGACTAACACATCGCAATTTGCTATCATCGGTTCAATTTTTTCTTTCTGCATAACAATCGAACACGGTGCATATTTTTCAATTTCGGTAGCAGCCCGTTTGTAGTCTTCATTAGGATGAAGCTTAAATATAAGTTGACGTCCATCAGCTATTTTATATGCTTTTTTAATGAATTTTTTTCTATTTTCATATTTATAGGTTTCTCTCATATCGGATGTTGCGACCAAAACAAAATTATGATATGTGAAATCATTATTAAGAAACTCTTTGCAATTATCAAAGTTTGGGATTCCTGTTATTTCAAGTTTATCTGGATCCACACCCTTGTTAATAAATAATTCTTTATAACCTTCGGAAGCAACACAAAATTTATCATAAGCATAAGAAAGCCCTGTAACTGATGTACTTGCAATCCATCTCGGAAGTCTAAAATTTTTAACAAGATAATAAATAAGGTTTTCCGGATCGGTCATTCCTTCCTGAACAAGGATTATCTTTTTATCTCTAATATTTTTTTGAATTAGTAAATCGCTGCAAGTATAAACAAGATCGTAATCGTGCTGAGAACCATTCTCATCAATATTGAGATTATTTTCACTCAAATAATTTAAAGTTCTCTGTTTTGCCTGACCTCCTAAAATTGTCATATCTAGTAAGCCCGCGTTTGTAACAAACACAATATATCCATAGCCATCAGGATAGTAAGGAGCAAAATAAGCATCGTACTCCGGCAACTCTTTAGAGATTTGATGCATTTGAGTGGTTTGATTTAAAGAACCGCAAATATATAAGATTTTTTGTTTTGCCATAAATAGGATAAAGTTTACAATAATTAATTTAATATAAAGAAAAAAAGATAACGTAAATTATAAAAATTTGTTCAAATTAACATCATTAAAATGATCGCAGAACTACTTTTTAGTATGTTTTTGAACAATTCATGATTCAAATCACACTTATTCCGATTTATTAGTTTTTCGTACATTTGTCAAAGTGTTTACGATTAATTAAATTCAAATGCTTTTGACAGAACATTTC
>JBATTD010000261.1:0-2471 GCA_049670345.1 Ignavibacteriaceae bacterium | reverse complement strand
ACTAAAAGGTCTTCCGCCGTCATTCGATTTCAAGATTGGTTCATTAGCAGAATACAGAAATGAAGTTAAAAATATAAGTCGAAACGCTTCAATCCATCAAATGTTTTTCTTTGGTGTGTTGCTCGCATTTTCAATAATCCATTTTCTTCTGTATTTCTATTATAAAAAATTTAAGCCGAATCTCTACTTTGCTGTACTTACATTTTTGGTTGCTCTACTTGCCTATTTCAGGTTTGAGAGAATTTTTATTGATGATGTATATGCTGCAATCTGGAATTTTAAAATATTTAATTTAATTGGTATTCTAACATTAATGGCATATTTAAGATTTACATATTATCTCGTTTATAAAAAATTACCAAAAAGCTTTTTAATTTTTTCAGTTATAGGTGTAATTGTATTTATCTGGTTTTTAATCAGTCCAATTGCTGCAATTGATTTTTTAACTATACTGTTTTTAATAATTATAATTGAGATGCTGCGTGTTATAACAGTTTCTCTCGTTAAGAAAAGAACTTTACTGTACGATGACAGCTGGATCATTCTAATTGGAATTCTTCCCTTTACTGTTACATCAATCTACAAGGCTTTAAGCAGACTCGGTGTTGTTCCTGAATTATGGGACTTTATATCGTTTCCGTACACATATTATTCATTACTAATTTTACTGCTTTCAATGTCAGTTTTTCTTGCAAGAAACTTTGCCAAGACTAATAAAGATTTAGAAATTCAATTGGAACAAGTTAAGTCACTTTCAGAAAAGACATTGCAGCAGGAAATTGAAAAGACAAAATTAGAAGCCGAAAATGAACGAAAGACGAAAGAACTTGAAGAAGCGAGAAAATTACAATTATCTATGCTTCCAAAAGAAATCCCTCAATCCGCAAACTTTGAGGTAACTGTTTATATGCAAACTGCCACAGAAGTTGGTGGTGATTATTATGACTTTTATGTAGATGATGACGATACACTTACTATTGCTGTTGGCGATGCAACCGGACATGGAATGCAAGCAGGAACTATGGTTGCTGCTTCCAAAAGTTTATTTAAATCTAAAGCTGTTAATCCCGATCCTTCCTTAATCTTAAAAGAATCATCGAATGCATTGAAGGAGATGGGATTTTCTTTAATGTTTATGGCAATGACCATTGCAAAATTGAGTAAAGATAAAATTATTTTATCGTCTGCGGGAATGCCTTTTACTTTGCTCTATCGTGCTGAACAAAATGAAGTTGAAGAACTTGAAATTAAAGGAATGCCAATGGGAAGTATGAAAGATTTTCCCTATAAATCTGAAGAAGTAAACATTAAATCAGGTGATGTTATTTTATTTATGAGCGATGGATTTCCTGAACTCTTTAATACAAATAACGATATGCTTGGTTACGATAAAGCCGTTGAAATATTTTGTGAAGCAGCGAGTAAAAAATCAGGAGAAGTAATTGAGCAATTAATTAATAGGGCGAAGAATTGGGCTGGCAATTGTCCTTTGAAAGATGATATTACTTTTGTGGTTGTAAAAATAAAGTGATCTTATGTTCAGATAACATCTTTGAGTTGTTAACAAATGTAAGATTATTTAACTTTAGTTAAAATTATTAATCTTTTTTAAAACAAATTAATGAATTATTTAATATGATTAAGAGATATGTTCTTCCATTCATAATAACAATTTTTTCATTCATCTTTTTTTCTTCCTGCGGATCAACAACCGAGATAATTGGTGAATGGTCTGAAGATGAGTATAAGACAGGTAGTATCGATAAACTATTAATCCTCGGTATCGTTGATCAGAAAAAACCATTATTAAAAAGAAGGTTTGAAGATGGTCTTGTTAATGCTTTCAAAGGCGGTGGAACAGATGCAGTTGCATCAATGGATTATATGCCATACGATGAGATAATAGACTCAACTTCATTTGAAAAGTATTTTAACGACCTGGAGCTTGATGCCGTGTTAGTATCACGGTTAGTAGGTATAGATAAAGAACGAAAAGTACAGGCCGGTTTTGCTTATGTAATTCCTTATGGCAGCTATTATGGATTTTACGGTCACTATTATGCATCAGTACAATATGCCAACTCTTCAAGTTATCTATCAAAAAATGTTGTTGTTGTACTTGAAACAAATTTGTACGAGACAAAAAATAAAAAACTTATCTGGAGCGGTATTTCCGAAACAATTGATCCTGATAAAGCTTCTGATGTGATTAAATCTCTGGGTACTGTTCTTGCAGATAAATTAAGCAGCGAAGGTTTTCTTGCTAATTAGATAGATAAAAATGATTGCTAAATTTTTTGGTACAAGGGGTTCTATAGCTGTGTGCAATCCTGAATTCCAGGATTTTGGAGGAAATACGACCTGCTTTCAATTGAAAATAAAAGATACAAACAACATCGCTGTTTTTGATGCAGGTACAGGTATTAGGGATCTTGGTAAGGAATTTTTGGCAAGTGGACACAAACAGGATG
>JBATTD010000260.1:0-2888 GCA_049670345.1 Ignavibacteriaceae bacterium | reverse complement strand
ACGCCTTACCGTGTGATTCGCCTGCTGTTAAAAATCTTATCATAAATAATTTATTGAATGGTGCAGCTTAAATATAAAAAAACGCCCGAAATATTCGGGCGTCTTACTGTAAATATTTTTCGGTTGTTTATTCAGGAATTTCCAACCCAACAAACCTATTGTTACCTTGTTTATCCACTACTTTCAATAATAATGCAGAGCCGCGTTTCGCATCGACCAGATCTGTTAGATCATTTACATCATTAATTTCTGTTTTACCCGCCTCAATAATAACAAGCCCGGCAAACAAACTTTGATCTTCAGCTTTGCTGAAAGCTTTTACTTCTGTTATCAAAACACCGTGATTAACATTATAATCTTTCATATCTTTTTCATTCAAATTCTTCACCGTTAAACCAAGATCATCATAATTAGCGATTGTCAGATTCTCCTCCCCTTTACTTGTTCCACCTTTCTTTTCAGATGTGGGTTCAATGTTAGTTTCTTCATCTCTTGCTTTAAGAGTTACCTTTTTGTCCAAAGTTTCACCATCTCTAAATATACTGAGTGTAACAATTGTACCTGCAGTTTGAGCTGCAACATAACTTTGCAACTGGTTAGGCGCGTCAACTTCTCTTCCATCAATTTCCAGTATTACATCGCCAGCTCTTACATCAGACTCTTCGGCTGCACTTCCTTCCAAAACATTTTGGACTATTATACCACGTGGTTTGTCCATACCAAGTGATTTAGCAATCGCATCATCAACTTCACTTATGTTTACACCGATATAGCCACGGCTGACTTTACCATGTGCAATTAAGTCTTTGGCTACAGCTTTAGCAAGATTTATCGGGATTGCAAAACCATAACCAATATAAGTTCCTGTTCCTGAGGTTGCAATAGCAGAGTTAACACCAACAACCGCACCCGATAGATCTACCAAAGCACCGCCGCTGTTTCCCGGATTGATGGCTGCATCTGTTTGAATAAAATTCTCAACTCCGTAACTATCTCTTATCAATCCAAGTTGTCCTCTTCCAATAGCACTAACAATACCTGCAGTAACAGTTGATGCCAGTGAGAGAGGATTTCCGATTGCCATAACCCACTGACCAACTTTCAACTTATCTGAATCTCCAAGATAAGCAAGGGGTAAATTATCCGCATCAATTTTTATAACTGCCAGGTCGGTTAACGGATCGGTTCCAATAACGGTTGCATCAAAACTTCTTTTATCGTACAAACCAACAGTTACCTTGTTGGCATTTTCTACAACGTGGTTATTCGTTATAATATAACCATCATCAGAGATAAGTATACCGCTGCCTGAACCTTTTTGTTCTTTAGGTAAATCTTTGAACGGAAAGAAAAAGAAATCGCCGTGGGGGTCTTTACCTCTATCGGAAACAACTGTAATTTGAACAATTGCGGGGTTAACTTTTTCTGCGGTTTCAATAAATGCCTGCCCGAATGACGAAGCATCTGCTTCGAGTGAAACAGGAGGATTATCTGCACCTAATTCTACATCCGCAAAGCCGGGTCTTACTAAACCGAACCCGGATACTAAAATGGCACCAAATAATACTCCGATAAACAAAAGAACAACAGCACTTAGAATGCCTTTCATTTTCATAATAGTTTCTCCAAATAATTAATGTTTATTAAACTTTATTACAACAATAAGATATTAGGTTCGTCTGAAAAATAGAATAAAACACCCCTATAAAAACAGGTAATAATTTAATTTCTTATATGTCCCCGCTTTCGTTTAAATAATAATCAAAAATAATCAATTTTTAAGAAGTATTTCCCTTTTTATTTTCAAAATGCTTTGAATGATTGAATTCCTTTAAAATCACTTATATGAAATTTAAGATAATTCTCGAAAAAATTATTCACATTTTTAATTATATTATTATTTGCAGACTGGATAGATTTATTAGTTTTTAGACAATGAAGATAATCAAAAAGTTCCGGATTAATTTCAAAATTATTAATATTTTCAGTTTTACATTTTTCACACAACAACCCTTTGTCGAAATTATAACCAAGGATTTCATTTTTTAAATCATCTTTACCGCAAACCGAGCATTTAAATAATTGAAGTCCGTAACCATCCTCTTCAACAAAAAATAAGAAAAACCTGCCGAATAATATTTCGGGTCTTTCATTTGATGAATCAAACAAAGATAATATACGTACAATTCCATTAAATATTTTTATGTTAGGTTCGCTTTCAGGGCTTAATTTTTTCACCAACTCAATTACTGCGTAAGAATACTTTAATCTTTCTAAATCTTCTTTTAGATGATGGTAATGTGAGATGATCTCTGCTCCAGATAAAATCTGTATATCTCTTGATTCTTTTTTATAGAAAACAACCTCGAGATGATTTAACGGATCGACCATCATTCCTATTTTTGATTTTGGGCTTCTTCCACCCTTAATAATAACAGACATCTTGCCTGAATCTTTGGAATACAAAGAGGCGATGATGCTGCTATCCCCGTAATTAATTTTGCTAAGAACCACAGCTTCTGTTTTAATTATTTGACTCATCTGGTAAAATTATACGGGAAGTTAAATACTCCCTCTTCTGTTATAATTCCAGAGATCAAATGAGATGGAGTAACATCGAATGCAGGAGTGAATGCATCGTAAGAAGGAGATGTGAATTGATTTTGACTAATAGTTAGCAGTTCCCGTTTATCCCGATACTCAATATTAATTTCATCTCCTGAAGCAATTGTTCTATCAATTGTAGTAGATGGAGCAGCAATATAAAAAGGAATTTTATGATGATAACTAATTAATGCGAGATTGTAAGTGCCAATTTTATTTGCAGAATCTCCATTAAGGGCAATTCTATCTGCTCCTGTTATTACAAGATCAACCTTGTTTTGTTT
>JBATTD010000259.1:0-5717 GCA_049670345.1 Ignavibacteriaceae bacterium | reverse complement strand
CTGTTTGGATAAGACCTGTACAAATTGCAAAGCAATTGAAAATGCAGTATGAAGAATTAAGCGGAATAAAAATTGGGCATGCTCACTTCGCTTTAAGAATGGCATTAAGAGAAATTGATAAAATGATAAATAATGGAATATCTGAAGAAGACTTTGAAGCAACCAGAGCATTCCTTAAGAGTTACATTAGACTCTATATTAAATCACCTTCCGACCAGCTTGGCTATTTAATGGATTCCAAAATGTATGGAAGGGAAAATTATATTGAGGAGCTTGATAAGCTATTAGGCCAGCTCACTTTAGAAGATGTTAATAACGCCATCAACAAGTATTTTCAGATTGAGAATATGAAAATCACGATTGTAACAGATAAAAGCGAAGCACAAGCACTTGCTAAAAGTTTGAAGAATAATCTAACTTCACCAATGAGTTATTCAAATGTTGTTAAGGCAGGTTTGCCTGAGGAAGTAATAAGTGAAGATTCAGAAACTGAAAACTTTAAACTCAATGTTAAGAAAGTAACGATTGTTGATTCGAACGATACATTTAAGTAATTTATAAATTAGCAAAAGCCGGGTTAAGCCCGGCTTTTATTTACCTCTCAATTTTATAATCCAGCCAATTTTCCAGAGTGCTATAAATTATTTCTTTTTCTTCATCAGAAAAACTGTTAATTCTTGTTCTGTGTGACCCACCTTCTTTAACCATTTTTATTGAGTTCGTTTCTCCTGTTAGCTGAACAGCAGGTGCAGACCAGGTATCATTTCCGCCATAAATAAAAATCATGTTGTTACCATGTTTTTGTATCCAGCTATTTATATCCTGCATTAACCCACAATCGAATTGTGGATTTGAATTGGGAGGAATAAATATTTTACTTGAAGGATCTTTTACCTCACGCAGCAAATCTTTAAGAGGTGAGATATCATATCCGTAGTACCCAATTTCGCTATATGCCTGGTAAAAAAATGGTAGGATGGGTGCAATTCCCTGATCAGAAAAATATTTAAATGGTGAATTCCTTTTGAGATGATTAAAGAGTTCTTCATTGCTAACGCTTATATCTGGAATCTCATCACAGTTGTTATTCTGCCACTGCCAAAATGCGAAAGTATATTCAAGAACAATAAATTCAAAGATTAATCTATCACTTCCTATGCTGTATGTGTAACCTGAATTTTCAGTATCGTCGAGAAAAATTTCGAGCAGTTCATCCTCTCTTCTTAAAACTTCTCTCTGGAATTGTATCATTTTATCTCTACACTCTTTTGTCCCAACATTATCAAGAAAATGATAAATTCTTGGATCCTCTTCAGCAATATTCAACGGTGCAACGTATGGAACGGAAGCATCTACATCATCATTAAAAAAATAACGGTGGAACATGGTTGTTTGACCGCCTTTACTTATGCCGGAGCTTATCCATTTTCCGTGGTAAATATTTTTCAATAAAGAAATTATATGATGATGGTCATTCGCTGCCTGTTCAACAGTTAAATATTTCCAGTGGGCATTTTTTGGAGCTGATTCACCAAAATATCTGTGTTCAACCTGAATTTTATTGCAGGTTAAAATATCTGCCAGCTCGTTGTACCTTGGGTATGATAAGGAGTAACCGGCTAGTTGAACTACAACCGGCAATTTGTAATCAATATGTCCTATATAAATTTTCTGAATAAAATGATCACCTTCAGGATTGTTATGATCAACAGGTTGATAAATAAAAACCTCATATATTTCAGAATAAATTGAATCACTCTTAAGTTGTGTCACTTTCACAATTCCTTCAAGCGATTTTAGTTTTTGCTCCAATTGAGATTGAGCAATGGTAGGACTTGAAATTAATACAATAAGTGATAGTTGTACAATTATTTTTAAGCAATTTTGTCTCATTTTTTCACCCTTTTAATTTTAATTAATATTGTTTTTTTCTTGCAAAATGAAATCTCTAAAATCATCCGTCTGAAGATTCCCGATCAAGCCGTGTATGGTAACATCAAATCGGTAAGAAAGTGATTTTTATTTATCATACAGAATTTTCTTTCTCTTTAATCCAATTCCAAACTGCGAAATAATCATTCCGGTAAGCATTAAACCGCAACCGATTAAACCGCGTAACGGAATGCTTTCATTAAGAACAATCCATCCTCCTAGAACTGCAAACACGGCTTCAAGACTCATTATAATAGCAGCGTGAGAAGGATGAGCATTCTGCTGTGCAACTATTTGAAGTGTGTATGCAATTCCAACAGAAACAACTCCAGCATAGAGTATTGGAATTGATGCATCAAGTATATTTTGAAGAGTGGTTGTTTCCATTATAATGGAAGCAATCAAACTAAAAAAAGCACAAAGCATAAACTGGAAAAATGCTAATTGAATGGGATCGGTTTTAGGAGAAAAACGGCCTATGACAAGAACGTGCAAACCCCAGAAAAATGCACTCGCCAAAACTAATAAATCGCCTAAACCAATCGACAAATTTTCTTGAATACTTAACAGATACAATCCAGCTAAAGCAATCACAGCACCTAACCAAATAGCGGCAGAAGTTTTTTGCTTGAACATAATTCCAAGTATGGGAACTAAAATAATGTAAAGTCCTGTTATGAATCCTGCTTTACCTGCCGTTGTGTAAACCATTCCGCCCTGCTGGAAAGATGCACCGAAGAAGAGAATTATTCCAGCTATAATTCCACCCTTCAAAAGTATTTTATTTGATGAAAGAGGGAGGATGTGTTCATTATTAAAATTTCTTCTTTTATTGATAAGTAAGAGAGGGATGAGGGAAATACCTCCAATTGAAAAACGAACAGCATTAAAAGTGAAGGGACCTACATAGTCCATTCCGATGCGTTGTGCAACAAATGCAAATCCCCAAATCATTGCGGTGATTAGAAGAAGAATATTAGATTTCATTTCGTAAAAATATCTGTGTTAGAAGCGCAAGCAATGAAACCATTCATTATCACTAAAGGTAATTTATGGGATTAACTATTAGACGAAAATCATTATTTCTGCTTTTCATTTCTTACTTCGCCAATATTTATTTTAACAATTTCGCCTTTAATAAAATCGGTTTAAGTTTTTTCATCTTTGATGATGTAAGGGGTTGAAGAGGTTTTCGTGGCTGTCCTCCATAATAACCTAATAAGCCCATCGAAGCTTTTAATCCTGCAACCCCGTATGTAGCTGTTATAGCTTTATTAACGGCGTGCATTCTGCTTTGAATTTTTTCAGCTTCATTGAGTTTGCCTTCGTTAAACAAATTAAATATTTTAACACATTCAGCAGGTGCAATGTTTGCTAAAGCAAGTATTCCACCAACAGCACCAGAAATCAATCCATAAAGAAGAACAGAACCCGTGCCAACCAAAACATTAAAACCATTTGGGGTATTATAGATAGTTGCATTAAGTTCAGCAATATTTTCTGTGCTGTTTTTTATTCCTACTATGTTAGGATGCTCAGCTAATTTTGCCACTGATTCAATTCCAATATTTACATTTGTAAACTTTGTAACATTGTAAATAATTAGCGGAATTGAAATAGAATCCGCAACCGCTGTATAGTAATTCAGGAATGCTTTGTTGTTCATGCCAGCTTTATAGAATGAGGGAGTAATAACAAGCGCATAATCAGCTCCATTTTTCGCAGCTTCATTTGTTAGTTCTATTGTTTCTTTTATTGATTCCAGTCCCGTTCCTGCAATAAGTGTTTTATCAGCGCTGTGCTCCCGTACTGTGGATATTAATTTCAGTTTTTCTGCTTTAGTGAGAAAAACACTTTCACCATTTGAGCCCAAAACAACATATCCGGACAAAGCTTTTTGGTTATATTTTTGAAGATTTTCAGTAAGTTTATTGTATGCAACTACATCCCTAACAAATGGAGTCGTAAGTGGTGGATAAATTCCTTTTAACATAATAACCTAATCCTTTATAAAATATAAAATTAAATTCAATTACTAAACATATTTTTTAATACAAACCCCAAATTAGCAGGGCGTTCCGCAAGCCGTCTCATATACCAGGGATACCAAAGTTTACCGTAACTGATTAATGTACGAACATTGTAACCCTGGGAAGCTAAACTGATCTGCTCCCGTTCTTTAATCCCATAAAGCATCTGAAATTCAATTTTTTCATTTGGCAGTTCATATGTTATTGCTTCATATTTTATTTGATCCTGCAATTTTAAGTCGTGCGTGGCAAATGCAATTCTAATATCGCTTTTTTGTATCTGCTCCAGGAAATATTTTGAGATTGCGAAGTAGTTTTCATCAGCGTCTTTTTTCTTTTTAAAGGCAATCGTATCAGGTTCATTGTATGCGCCTTTAACAAGTCTGATCCACGGATTGATATCAATCATTTCTTTTACATCGTCAATTGTTCTGTAAAGATAGGATTGCAGACATAATCCAACATTATCATAATCTTTCTTTATATCTTTATAAAAATCAATTGTTTTATCCAGATAAGAACTATCCTCAATATCTATAAATATATTGTTATTGTGTTCCTTAGCTTTTTGAGAAATATTTTTAAAAAACTCAAGTGTTTTTTCGTAAGAAAGATCTAAACCAATTTGAGTTAGTTTGAGTGAGATTTCGATATCTAATTTCTCATTATTTATTCTCTCAATTAAATCAATATAATGTTGGGTGGATATTTCCGCCTCTCTTAGATCAGTTATATTTTCTCCAAGGTAAGTAAATGTTGCAGAAATATTATGCTTAAGCAGTCTACGCGCGGCATTTATTGCATCTTTTGGGGTTTCGCCAGGCATAAATCTTTTACGTGCTTTCTGTACAAACTTAAAATTCGGCACATGCCCGGTCATCCATTCATTTTTGGAAGCCCATAAAAATAAATTTCTACCTATATTCATAATTTATTTGATTAGTATTATATCTTTTTGTGGATTGGTTAGCCACTCTGCACTTTCAGTATTTATGATTACCATCTCTTCAACAGTAGCGGTGCCTCTATCCGGAACCTGTAGTCTTGGTTCAATTGTAAAGACCATGTTCTGCTCAAGTTTCTGAAAAGGTTTTTGTGCATACTTTTCCCATGGCGGACCAAGCAGTGCAGTGCCATCGTGGGAGAACCTGCCAACCTGATGACCCAGACCATGTGGAAATTCATCATAACCATTTTGGGTGACTATCTTTCTTGAAATGCTATCAATATCAACTCCCTGAACACCCGGTTTCATTGCCTGTTTTGATTTCTCAATTGAATCCACAATTGTATTAAATCCTTTCATTACATCTTCCGGTGCTTTTGTTTCATCATCTTTTAATATATAAAATGTTCTTTGCATATCAGAACAATAACCATTATACTTTACACCAAAATCCATGTTCAGGATTTGACCCTTTTCAACTTTTCTGTCTGTAGGAGCATAATGAGCACCGGCGGTTTCCGGTCCGGTAAATACAGCGGGACACACCATCGGTTCCCAGGCAAATTCCAGTTTTCGTTGTTCAACTTCGAATTTCATAAAATCTGCAATTTCTTTTTCAGTTTTTCCTGGTTTGATGAATTTTGTTAATTCATTAAATATTTCTTCAGTAATTCTTATCGCTTCCTTTATATAACTAATTTCGGTTATCGATTTTCTTTCTCTTAGTGCAGATACAACTTTTTCAGCAGAAGTTATTCTATCAGACATTCCGATTTCATCAAGAAGATTAAAAAGAGTTAAATACATAC
>JBATTD010000258.1:0-1716 GCA_049670345.1 Ignavibacteriaceae bacterium | reverse complement strand
CATCCTTATATATATCCATAAAATGGGGAGATTTTCTTATAGGAATAAAACTTGTATATAATTTCTTAAAATATTCTAAGTTAAATCCAATAACTGTTTTTGCTCCCGAAGCAAAAATTAATGATGCGGAAGCGGGATTTCCTGTCAGATCAATAATAACCTCCGGTATAAGATTTTTGATAACCATTCTTGCTTTTCGTTTAGCTAATCTTCTCTGAATAATAAAATCTTCTTTATTAATTGTAATTATTTTATCGCTGTCAAATTTTAATTCGAGGATACTTTTTGTATCTGGATAGCTGACAATGAAAACATTAGAGTCTCTCAGGGAATCATAGATAGCTTTAATTGTTGGAATTGAAAATACGGTGTCACCCAACCTATGAAGACAAATAATTACTATGTTTTTAGTATCATTTTTTCTCCGAACAAAAATAGATTGGAAAATTAATAAAAAAAGATTCGTTAAATATGAAACTAATTTGTTTAATAATTTTATGCGGGAAAGAACTAAAGTAATTTTAAACGATTTGTCAGTAGCTTTAAAATAATTTCTTTCCTTATGAGGTTTCAATAATGCTATCCTAAATCTGTTTTCAATTACTTCTGCAATGATTTTTTCCAGTGGATACTGTAATATTATCTTTTGAGTGCATATCTAACTTAATTGGTGTAGTATTATAGAATATTCTTGTTTGGATGCTATTTAAATTGAATTAAAACTTATCCTTTTTTAGCAACACCAATAAAATTTTGAGTTAGAATTTTTTCAGTCCCGCCGGTTTCAATTAATCGAATGACATTTAAAAATAACTTCACTATCTTCCAAAGTAATAACTGTAAAGTCCCATTTACATTTTTTGCGTAAGGTTCGGTTTCAAAAAATTCAATTTTATTAAATCCAACTAGTTTTAAAATTTGTATTGCAGAATTCGGTGTAAAAATACTCGAGTGTGTAAGATCGCCATAGATTATTCTATTTGCATTTATACCTAATCCATTTGGTGTATGAAAAACAAATGCTCCCCCATTGTTTAAATTTTTATAAATGCCTTCAAATAAAGGAATAAGTTCATCTTTATGGAAGTGTTCAATTAAATCAATAGCAAATATCAAATCAAATTTTTCATTATTGCTTTTAAGATATTCTAACACACCAATCTCTTCAGCATTTAAATTCTGAACTTTTGCAATATCTATCTGTTCTTTGGAAACATCAATTCCAAATACATTTTTGTACCCGGTATCAATTAAGAATTCTAAGAATAATCCTCTGCCACAGCCCAATTCCAATATGTGCACATCTTTGTTAAACTCTTTCAAAATTGGCAGATACTGATAACGATATTTACTTAGCGTAGTAGCAACACTTTTTTCATCAAATTCAGAGATATGCTCTTTAAATGTAGATGAATATCTTCTATATAACTCTTCTCTAAAATCATTCATAATTTGTACAAATTTTATTTTGCTTCATATCGATTTTACTGTTCTTAATGAATTCAATAGTTCCTTCACTAATACCAATGATTTATTACCAATTAAATGAACATTCAAAACATATACAGAAAGAAAAAATAAAATTTTCATCAGGTTAATATAATTGTAATTTGGAATTATATAATAAAACATTAATTGGACAATGATATATGAAAAAAAACCGTTTGTTAAATGGAAAATCAATTCTTTAAAAAATAAGCTTTGATTTTTAATAGG
>JBATTD010000257.1:0-1542 GCA_049670345.1 Ignavibacteriaceae bacterium | reverse complement strand
GGATTTAATAATTCTCTAATGCAATTTGCGGCTATAATTTATGATTGCGATATAATAATAACAGCTGATACATTAGCTTTGCATATAGCAACAGCGTTAGAGAAAAAAATTATAGCATTATTTGGGCCTACTTCTGCAGATGAAATTGAATTATATGGAAAGGGAGTAAAAATGATCTCACCAAAAGAATGCAATTGCTACTATAAAAGATTTTGCACTGAATCAGTTCCTTGCCTTAATGAAATAAGCGCATATGATGTGTTAAAGGTGATAAAGTCTTTTTGCAACTAAATTTTTTTAAATTGTAACTTCGTATTAACCCTAAAGATCCTGTCACTTTCAATATCCTCTTTTATCAAATGCATTTCTGGTATCGATAATAAGTTTTATATTTTCGGCAATCATCCTATAATCAAAATCAAAATGGTCTGTACCAAGAACCACCAGATCATATTCCTTTATGCTTTCGCTGGAAATATCAACAGAATTCAATTCGTAATTATATTTTCTTGTATTGAATAAAACCGGTACGTAAGGCTAATCTTGTGTTTTTTATCAGCTTTTGTATTAACCAAAAAGATGTCTTAAATCTCGGATCATTTTCAAAAATGGTTCAACAAGTGCCTAATGGTTTCTTTGTAGCCGACGGCCTTGAATGGAAAGAAACGATAAAGTATAAAATCCCGGAGGATGCAGACTCTGGTTTATACAGTTTACAGTTAACTCAGGAAGGTAGAAATCAATATACCATTACGTTTGTTGTTCAACCAAGATTAAATCAAAACTTTAATGATAAAAATATATTGGCGATGGTGAATACAGATCAGTTATCGAACAATGGGTATCAAAGTTTGGGCTAGATGAAAAAGTAATGTTTGAAGGGTCACTAGAGAATGATAAGATCGATACTCATTTTATGTCCGCCGAGGCGCTTCTTTTACCAAGTATAAGCGAAACATTCGGAATGGTCTACGCCGAGTCATTACTAAGTGGATGCCCAATTATGTATTCGAAAAATTATCTCGGTTTTGATGAATTCTTTGAAGGAGTCGGGACCGGAGTAGACCCAATGTCGGTTGATTCAATTCGTGAAGGAATTGAAGATCTTTATGATAATGGTTCTAAATACAGAATGAATATTGAAAGCTTGAAGAATACTGACGAATTTAGAGTTTTCACAATAGATTACATTCGCGAAAAGTATAATTCTACTATTATGGAGGTAGTGGAAGCAAAAGAATAAACAGGAATCAGGCTTCTGTTACGAAACCATTCTCAAGCTTGTAATGCTTGTCAGATTTTTTACAATAAGCATTTCCATCTTCGTCAAAACCCAGTTTTTTCCCGGCTTCACTTACCCAGCCAACTATCCGGGCAGGGGACTCTAATACTAATGCGAAATCAGGAACATCTTTGGTAACGGTTGCACCAGCGTCTACTATTGCCCCTTTCCCGATTGTGTTGCCGCAAACAATTGTACAGGTTGCACCCAATGATGCACCTTCTTTTACCAATGTTTTAACGTAAAAATCACTTCCTACT
>JBATTD010000256.1:0-1539 GCA_049670345.1 Ignavibacteriaceae bacterium | reverse complement strand
GTTTAGAGGCAAGCAACACGATATCGCTGCATTTTCTGTTAATGCAAAAGGATGATCACATCAAATTGATAGTAAATTAAGTATTTATATACTATTGATTGTGACTGCAGAACAACATTATCTGTGTGTAAACATATTTGCTTCTTTAACATCTTTTGTCTATTATCAATTATCTTAATCCCTCTAATTATATTTATTAACTAATTATAAAGGACCTAATCATGATAACAAACAAATTTAATGTCATGAGATACCTATCTGTTGCAAGCGTGCTCTTGCTACTGGTTTTGAGCACAACCGGATGTAATGAGGATGCAGCACCTACAGATTCTATTAACAAGAATCAATCCGGAGAGCTTTCAAAAGGTGTGATTCATCATGTCTCCCTCGGAGGCGCGGATGCTTGTGAAGCGTTCGGTCTGGCCCCCGGCTGCGATGGCAATTTCTCACTGACAGCGAATATGAAAGCCGATGGTAGTGTATCGGGGCAATGGCAAGATACATTCGCAGGTGGTGGCGTAGGCATTCACGTTGCTATTGATTGCATGAACATTAATGTTGATGAGAACTGGGCAATCGTAGGCGGTGTGATTACTCATGGGACCGTCGGTGGTGAAGACGTCAGTGGTCAGTATGCAATCACTGCGGTTGTAGATAATGGCACATCTGCCAACGATCCTCCTGATCAGATGAGTTTCTCGTATTTCCCCGCCATAGATATTTTCGGAACCGAAAATTGCAACGAGCTAACCATTGATAACTTTGTTCTTTTAGAACTCACCACTGGGCAGGTTAAGGTAAGGTAAGCCAGACGTGCAGCTATTTTGAACTACTCCTGGAGGTTTTTGTCTTGTAGCTGTGGAGTAATTTGTATAACTATCATTTTATTCTGATCAACCTAAGAGGGATTTGCTTTGAGGATGAAGTGTGGGATGTTTAATATAATACAATTAACTCTTTACCCAACCCCTGCTTAAAAATATAGGCGGGGGGTTTTTATTTCCACATTCTAAACTGGCTAACAAATTACGGAACACACTATGACAATATATCTGCAATCATCAAGAATTTAATTCTCCAAGACCCTCAATGCCTGAAAGAAATATTCCGGTTAGCATACTATCGGCTTCTTCAGCAGTTCCACTGTCAACCTCATACTCGCAATTCCAGGTAAGTTCACATTTATTACTATCAACAGGGGTTACTTTCATTGCCGCCGTATATTGGGAAAATGGTAACGGGGAAGGATCATGTACATTATAATGCAATTCCATATTTGGATGATCAAGTTTTACAAGTGTCTCATCAAAACTTGCCCCATTACCCATTGTACATGTTCTCTCCATACCTTCACCCTCACCTTTGCCAACAGAATTTTCAATAGCCGGGACATATGTCTCTATCCCAACAAAAGGACTAATAATTCCCCAAACTTTTTCTGCCGAAGTGTTAATGGTTTCCTTTACTTCTGTTCTTTCCATATTCAAGATTCTCCTAATTAGTTAATGATCGTTAATAATTTATGACGGTTCAATATAA
>JBATTD010000255.1:0-4790 GCA_049670345.1 Ignavibacteriaceae bacterium | reverse complement strand
CTGTAGGATGCCATTTCCAGTGAACCATGTCGGTGCTTGATACATGAGCATAAGCAAATCCATACTGATTCAGGTAAATATAATGGAGATGATAAAGGCCATTATAAAAGTAAACGGGATTAGGATCACCCGGTTCCGCGCGTCCGGGACCCGGATGCACAAGGTGAAACGTGAGCCAGTCATCAGGCGGATTATCAGGCCATTGAGGTGTTTCCTCAACATATTCTTTAATAGCAATCAGTGAACCCCATTCTCTGAGAACCAGCCTTCCATTTTTGAGTTCGGCGTCATCAGCTTGTCCAATCATATTTAGAAGGTATCTGCCTGTTTTCTCAGACGGTTCTTCACCTTCAAAATCCCACCAGGCGTATGGTTCTATATCTGAGGGTTCATCAGGCTTCAGAGAATTTATCTGTTCAAGAGTAAGCGCGGTACCGTAAATCCGGGCGTCTTCAATTTCTGCCGAAATGAAGGCTTCGACTCCACGATGACGCAATCCGAAAAGGACAAAGTTTTGGTCATCATTTAACAGATCAATGTTGTCAGCTTCATAAGCTGAGTAGAGAATACCATTCCTGTATATCCGGATATTATTACCTTCATAGACAATTGCCATCTGGATTAATTTTCCGGTTTGCTCTACTGATCCTTTAGTATCCTTATCAGTACGATTCCAGTATTCACTTCCAGCAATCCACTTACCTGCTTCTGTTTCACCGAATACAATGCCGTCAAATTGTTCACTTGACTGAATAGTAAGAATTGACCCGCCCATGACACTTAAATCATTTAGCTCTACCCAACTGACAAGAGTCTTATCTGTATTCGTAGCACATGCCATCAGGATTGAAAAAATAAGTAAACAACAAACAGTTATATTTTTCATGCTATCAATTCTGTTAATTTATTGATCTATTTTTTGAGACCATGGCCATGGGAGAACGCCCAGACGAATTGCCCAGTTCACCCACTGCGCAGACATTTCCTTAACACGTTCAGGATATTTTGCTGCCAGGTTATTTAATTCTGTCCTGTCAGCATCAAGGTCATATAATTCCCATTTATTTATATCACTCCTCCCAAATTCACTATCAGTCCACGCACGCGCCACGAGTTTCCACTTCCCTAAACGTATAGCACGGTTCCCCTCATGTTCCCAGAATAACGCTTCTCTGTCAATGGGGTTATCTGCGAAGGCCGGCAAGAGGCTTCTGCCTTCCATGGGAATAATCTCATTTCTATTATATTCCAAAGGATAATTAGCATCAGCTGCTTCAACACATGTGGCCATTATGTCGATAAGGTGACCGGGCTGATCCCTGAGTTCATTTTTACTTTTGATTCCCTGCGGCCAGTGTGCAATGAGTGGCGTGGATATCCCCCCTTCATGCACCCAGTGTTTGTATAGCTTAAATGGTGTATTACTTGCATTTGCCCATGGGAGGCCATAGGCGATATAAGTATCCGCGGGACCGGGCATCACTCCGATACCCATGCGCAAAGGCTTGCCATCACGTGTATAATCAGGGAACATTCTATATTGAAGTTCATCCGGCTGCATCGGTTTCCTTTCCATTTTGTCGTGTCTCTCTGAGTCAAACATTTTTTCAATTCCAATGGGCTCTTCACAGGCGCCGTTATCCTGGAGGAATAGTATCAGTGTATTGTCCAATTCCCCTTTTTGTTCAAGGGCATTTACAATGCGTCCAATTCCCTGATCCATATTATCTACCATTGCGGCATATACTTCCATACAGCGAATGCGCCACTCCTTCAACTCTTCATCTTCCCAGGGATATGAATCAGGATCACGCTCAGACATGGCCCAATTCTTATCGATCAAACCCATCTTTATCATACGGTCATAACGTTCCTGACGCATTACATCCCATCCTCTATCGTAAGCACCTTTATATTTGGCAATGTCCTTTGGCAATGCATGCGTTGGCCAGTGAGCTGCAGTATAAGCTACATATATGAAATACGGATCTTTCTGATCATGCTGTTTAATGTAATCTACAGCACGATCACTGATAGCATCAGTATAATAGAAGTCTTCACCCGGAGGTATCTGAGTATTATCATCGGTGAGAGTATTAGGATCGTAAAAACTTCCAGCGCCGATTATTGTACCAAAGAATTTGTCAAATCCCCTTTGTCTTGGCCAATTGTATTTTGGGCCATCGGGTTCAACATGCGGAGTCACATGCCATTTACCGGACATGTAAGTTGAATAGCCGCTAAGTTTCAATACTTCAGCAATCGTCATGACTTTATTGCTCAGGTCACCAATATATGGTTCAAGTGTGTGACCCGCATCCGTCATATGACCGATACCTGCCTGGTGCGGGTAAAGCCCCGTTAATAGTGATGCACGTGTCGGGCAGCAGCGCGATGTATTATAGAACTGTGTAAAACGTAAACCGTTGCCAGCCAGTTTATCGAGATTAGGTGTTTTAATCTCACCGCCGTAACAGCCGATGTCGGAGTAACCCATGTCATCAGACATTATCAGAATAATGTTAGGTCTGCTCACGGTATCCTCAGATTCTGAGCATGAGACAATACCTGTCATACTCATTAGTATAATAACTAGAGATAATGCAATAATCAATGCAAATGTTGAAGGTAATTTCATTTAATCAAACTTATTAGTAAAACAGATTTTGATGGAATATTTACCTTGATATTATTCCCTTCTTTCTCGATACCCTTAAATTCACTGATGTTGACCTCTTCGTCTTTTCCAAAATCATTGTAACTGTTCATTTCTCCTGCAGTAATTATTTCTGATTTCTTGACACTATAATTATCTAATCCATTTAGATCTATCATTGTTGATAGGTCTCTATCGTATGTTACATTGGCAATAGTAATATTTATTTCATTTTTATCATTTTTTGATGCGGAAACCGAAAGTGTAGAAAAATCATTTTCTGCATCACCATATTTTTCAGCATTGACTTCAACAGGTAACATTAATGCGTCAAAATGCGCTTTGTACATTTTGAAAACATAAAATGTAGGCGTCTTTACCAGTTCAGTATCATTAGTAAGTACCATAGCTTGCAGTACATTTACTGTCTGGGCAATATTTGCCATTTTTACCCGATAACAAGAATTATTAAAAGTATTGAGATATATTGCTGAGGTAACTGCATCACGCAGTGTATTCTGCTGATATAAAAATCCCGGATGCGATCCCGGCTCCTGATCATGCCAGTTACCCCATTCATCAGCTATAAGAGCAATCCTATTTTCTGGATCGTACTTATCCATAATCGCCAAATGTTTCTTTAACATTTTATCAACTTCCATATTCTTTCTAATTGTCAAGTCCCAATCCCCCATTGTAAAATCTATAGCAGAACCTTTCTTTTCCCAGTTATGTGCTACCGTATAATGGTGATACGAGAGACCTTGAATAAGATGTTTATTGCCTTCAGTCTTTTTCATGAGAGTCTCGGTCCATTCGTAATCATCGTTGCCGCCTCCGCCTGCTATTCTGTAAGGAACCCAGCAATAGGTAGAAAAACGCTTGAAAAGATCAGCATAATATTCCGCTGTCATATTACCGCCGCACCCCCAGTTTTCGTTACCAATTCCCCAGTATTTTACATCCCAGGGGTTTTCCCTACCATTCTTGCGGCGAAGATTTGCCATAGGAGTGTTTTCATCTGATGTAACATATTCTACCCAGTCCTTAGCTTCTTCAGGTGTACCGCTGCCAACATTTACTGCTAAATATGGCTCTGTCTCTAATAATTCACATAAATCAAGAAATTCATGAGTACCAAAACTGTTATTTTCAATAACACCTCCCCAGAATATGTTCTTGATCGTAGCTCGATCTTCTTTTGGACCAATACCATCCATCCAATGATAGATGTCTGCATAACATCCTCCCGGCCATCTAAGAACAGGAATTTCAAGTTCTTTTAATGCTTCAACTACATCTTTTCTATATCCTTGAATATTTGGGATAGGAGAATCTTCTCCAACCCAGATGCCATCATAAATACATCGGCCCAAATGCTCTGCAAAATGACCGTATATATTTCTATTGATAGTATATTTTCCTGAGTCAGCTTGGATTGTAATTTTGTTAATTGTTTCTTGTGAATAGGCGGCATTGAAAAATAAAACAACAAGTAAAATTAAAGGTAAAGTAGTCCTTCGATTTTTCATTATTCTCTCTTTTAGAATTATTTAGATTTTATTATTTATTCCACTGCTCATCAAATTCACCTTCAAAAATCACCAAACGAATATCGCAATCCTTTCTATCGAAATAACCATTCGGTCCGTAATAAGCATATGTAAGCGTATCATTAATTTGTAGAATTTCAGCATCATGCCCGTTGAATAGATTTTTATTATAATTTTTCCAATTAATTCCATCAACAGATAATGCTAACCTTGTCTTACTTTCATCACCTCGGGCCTGGCCATAACCGGAAATAAGTAAAGATCCGTAAGAACGAAATATATTATTCACTTTTTTCAAACTTGATGTCCACGGATCGTTCGCTATCCAATAATATCCATACAACTAACTGTAATTGTCCATTTACTTAAGGGTATAAATAGAGTCTATTATCAACTAAGATGTTCCTAATTTCAAAAAATCATATATAGCACAGCATCAATGATAATTTAATCCTACATACTTTCTAAAGTTATGAAAGTAAGTACAAATTAATATATTTACAACCAATTTCCAAGAAAAATCGAATTATTAATAATTACTTTTCAATTAACCAATCTGCTTTTTCAATTTTGAACACATA
>JBATTD010000254.1:0-3429 GCA_049670345.1 Ignavibacteriaceae bacterium | reverse complement strand
ATTATATCATCAGTTGATTGCTCAAAAGCTTTCTTAGCAGCTTTATAACCATTATGTTCAACATAAACATCTATTTGATGAAGGTTATCTATTTCGGGGAGAACAATCTTTTCCATTTAATTTGTGTGTTTTAAGGATTCCAAAATTTCTTCTACTTTTTCTTTACTCAGGTTTTCGTAGTAATCTTCATTTACTGCAATCATAGGAGCAGTACCACAGCTTCCCATACATTCAACTTCTTCGAGCGAGAATATGCTGTCATCAGTTACTGTCATGTTTTCAATACCTAATTTTTCCTTTACCCTATCCCAAATTTCATAACCACCGCGAAGCATGCAGGATACATTTGTACAAACCTGTATATGATATTTACCCATAGGTTTTTGATGATACATAGTGTAAAAAGTAACAACACCCAATACTTCTTCGGCGGGCATATCAAGAAGAACAGCAACTTCTTTTATCATTTCATTTGAGATGAAACCGTTCTGCTCCTGCCCAATGTATAATGCCTTCATTACCACAGGTTTTTTTACCGGATATTTTTTGAATTCCTGTTTTATTCTTTCCAGATTTTCTTCTGTGAATTTAAATTCCATTTTCTACCTTTATTTATCCGCTTCACCCATAATTGGATCAATACTGCCTACTATTGCCACAACATCTGAAACCATCTGCCCCACAACAAGCTTCGGCAGTGATTGAATATTGTTAAATGAAGGTGAACGTATTTTACACTTCCATGGATGACCTTCACCTTTACTTACAAGATAAAATCCTAACTCACCTTTTGATCCTTCAATGGAATGGTAGATTTCACCTGCAGGAGGATTGATTCCGTAATTAACTATCATAAAATCATGAATAAGTTCTTCCATCTTTGAATAGACATCAGTTTTATGAGGGAGAACCTTTTTGGGTTTGTTTAGAATTGTTTCGCCTTTTGGCATCTTTTCTAAAACTTGTCTTACTATCTTAGCACTCTCTCTCATTTCATCTACTCTAACAAAATAGCGCGCCAAACAATCCCCTTCTGTATAAACAGGTATCTTAAAATCAACCTGATCATAATTCAAATATGGTTGTGCTCTCCTGATATCATATTCGACACCGCTTGCTCTTATATTTGGTCCGCTAAAACCAAGATCAATTGCTTCTTCCTTGCTGATAACACCTACACCATCAACTCTTTCAACAAAAATTCTGTTCGTATTAATAAGTTTTTCGCACTCGGTTAAGTTAGCATCAAACTCATCTATGAATAATTTTATACCTGTAAAAGCCTCCGGCGGGACATCATTTGCTACTCCCCCGATTCGCGTGTAACTATTTGTAAATCTTGCACCGCAAAGTATATCCCAAATATCCATTACTTTTTCTCTTTCCCTAAGAGTCCAGAGAAACACTGTCATTGCGCCAACATCCATTGCAAAAGAACCGACAGCAACAAGGTGGGATTTAATTCTTGCAAGTTCAGCAACCATCATTCTAATGTACTGAGCTCTTGGTGGCGCTTCTATTCCAGCAAGTTTTTCAACCGCAAGAACCCACGCAACATTGTTAGCCATCGGAGATATGTAATCCAGACGGTCGGTATGAGGAATATATTCATAATAGGTCATGTTTTCAGCAAGCTTTTCATATCCTCTGTGTAAATAACCCAGTTCAGGAACACAGGCAACAATAGTTTCACCGTCGAGTCGTAATACTAAACGCAAAACACCATGAGTTGCCGGATGCTGTGGCCCCATATTAAGAACCATTTCATTTTCAAGAGCATCCTCAACAGTTATATTCGAATCAGCATCTAATAGTGCCTGTATAATTTTTGGATGAACTTCTTTTAAATCACCATTCATAAATATTTTACTTCTTTGGTAAAGGAATTGATTCCGGAATGCCCATTAAGGGAAAATCTTTTCTTAATGGATGATACTCAAAATCTTCCGGCATATACATTCTTCTTAAATCGGGATGATTGTTAAATTTTATCCCGTACATATCATAAGTTTCTCTCTCCTGCCAGTTTGCACCTTTCCAGACAGATGAAACCGTGTCAATCGTACAATCCGATTCATCAACGTCTGCTTTTAATCTTAATCTAAGATTATTTTTAAAAGAATAGATATGATATACTACAGTGAACCGATTTTTTCTTGTTGCCCAATCGATTGCTGTAATATCCTGGCAAAGTAAAAATTCAAGTTCTGAATCTTTCTTTAAAAATTCACAAACTTTAACAATTTTTTCTTTTGGAAGTTTAATTGTAAGCTCATCAAGGTACTCTGATACTTCAAAGTCTGTTTCGTTGAATTGCTGTTTAAGTTTTTTAGGGACTAATTCTTTAATATCCATAAAATCAATTATTCTGAATTACGTTAAGATCGGGCAGCTTTGAATTTTTGAAATCGGAGACTTTAGTTCTTCCAATTTTATCCTGAATTTGTATTAATGCATTAAGAAGATTATCAGGACGTGGAGGACAACCCGCAATATAAAGATCCACAGGAAGGAATTGGTCAATGCCCTGCACTACAGAATATGTTCTGTAAATTCCGCCGGTAGCAGTACAAGCACCCATTGCAAATACCCACTTTGGATCCGGCATTTGATCATAAATCTTTCTAACAACAGGCGCCATTTTATAAGTAACCGTACCTGCAACAATCATCAAATCGCACTGCCTTGGTGTAAACCTCATCACTTCAGAACCAAAACGAGCTATATCATACTTCGGATCACCGGAAGCCATCATTTCGATAGCACAGCAGGAAATGCCCATTGGCATTGGCCATACCGAACTTTTTCTTGCCCAGGCTGCTATTGCATCAACCGTAGTTGTAATAAACCCTTCACCTTTTAAAAACGATTCTAATCCCAATCAAAACCACCTTTCTTAAACGCATAAAGATAACCTAACTCAAATACAACGAGAAAAATAAACATTGATATGAATACCGACATACCAAATTCAGCAAATAGCTCTTTAAACTGTACAGCCCAGGGATAAATAAAAAGCACTTCCAAATCAAAAATAATGAATAACATTGCCACTAAATAATATTTAATGGAAATCCTTTCCCTGGTAGTGCCAACCGGTTTCATACCGCTTTCATAAGTTGAGAGTTTTTCTTTGTTTGGTCTTTGAGGACCTAAAATGATAGATGAAAACGTTATGCCCAATGCGATGACAGTCGCAAAGAACAATACTATAAATATAGGAATGTAAGATTCAAGCATAAAAGTTATTTAAATTTTGATGTGAAAATTATCCAAAAAATGCATGATTGTCAATTTAAAGAATATTCCCCAATATTCTTTTTATGATTTTCAAACAGATTGATGAATATAGATTATTGTCATAGTATTCTCAAACTACTAATGAGCAAAATCATTTTATTTTAATTGCGATTTGTAAATAATTATTGA
>JBATTD010000253.1:0-11423 GCA_049670345.1 Ignavibacteriaceae bacterium | reverse complement strand
GATTAATATCACACAAAATTAACTAAATTGTTTGTATGTTCAATAAATAATGATAAAATGTTTAATAATAATTTTTTTGGTGATAGGTATGAGCTTAAAGACCGCTGCTAAAACTACAATAGAATCTGGTGAAAAACTGTATCTCTGCGACACAGTAAAACAATTTCCATTTAAATCCACATTAAGTCTTAAGTATCTGATAGACTTTTGGAAAGAAGAGGCAAATCATCCAAATACTTTAAGGTCTACGCATGCTAGACATTTATTGGAGCAATTAAACGGCACTCCTGAACTGACTAAGCCAATAAGTGATTTAAGCATATTGAAAAACCACACTGATTTATTGGATCAGCTAATGTCGGCAGTTTACCCGCCTTCAAGATGGGAAACCCAGATAAGTACTAGCAATGCACCTTTTCAATTTCAATCATTCTATTCCTCATCACTTTTTAATAAAATATTTGGAATTGACAATGAAGGTAAATTTATAAATGCTGAGTTTAATGAGCGTGAAATGCTGGCAAATAAAATACTTTCAGCATACCTGATGATACTTGAAAAATTTTATGGTAAAAAGTTTGGAATTGATAACCATTATTTAATAGGTGTCAGGAATGAATCCATTAAAAGTTACTTTAAGATTGAGATAGATCCTACTTTTGTTAAAATTAAGGCTATCGGAATTCCACCAAAGATGGGAAATAAAGAACTAAATTATATCCTTGAAGATATAACTAATCTTGATAGATGGCGGCAAGCCATCCCTGTGGATAGTTTTGAATTTGAGGGTTTCGTTACAATCTCAGCAACGGATGTTACAGATCAGGAAACAATTTCGCAGCTAAAATACGATTTGCTTGAGCGGACATCGATTATTTCATCGGAAAAATTTCTTGAGCTGCAGCAGAAATTAAGAAACTTTTTAAGGTTTCCCGAAATTAAACTGGGACTTGCTGCATTTGGTGGAGACTGGGAGCTGATGTTTGAATTCGGAAGTAAGATTGGTAACAGTTTTGTATTAAATGAAAGAAATAAAACTTCCTGTTCGACGATAAAAAATTCAATTTACGGCAGCGCATTTAAGGAAGGTAGAACAATAATTGTGGAGGACTTATCAGTCATACAAAATAAATCTGTTGTTGAGCAAGACCTACTGAAGCAGGGCATAAAAAACATTATTATCGCACCACTGTATTATCAAGATGAACTTGTCGGTTTATTCGAACTTGGTTCCCCCAATAAAGGCCAGCTTAACTCTCTTGCATTAAAAAAGCTTAAAGAAGTTCTTTCTCTCTTTTCAATTGCAGTAAAAAGAAGTCTTGATGAACTTCAAAACAAAGTTCAGGCATTAATAAAAGAAGAATGTACAGCTATTCATCCTACCGTGGAATGGAGATTTAAAAGAGCCGCATTAAGTTTATTGCATAATAAAGAACTGGATGAAAATTCTCAGATGGAAGATATTGTTTTCGATAATCTCTTCCCGCTTTACGGATTATCCGATATCCGCGATTCATCAGTAAACAGGAATGAATCGATTCAATTCGATTTAGTGGAACATCTTTCAATGGTCAAAAATATTTTAATAGAAGTGCAAAAATACAAACCTCTTTCTATTCTGGATGAATTAAATTTTAGAACTGATAACTATATAAACTCGTTAATTAACGGATTAAATTCTGGAGATGAAGTAAGCATAATGAATTATTTAAGAACGGAAATTGATTCTGTTTTTACCCACATTCAAACATATCATCCTTCAATTGAAAAATTAATAAATAATTATAATTCTGAACTTGACGGTGAAACGAAAGTTTTTTACAAAAAGAGGAAAGATTACGAAGAAAGCGTTATGAAAATTAACGATGTTATAAGTGTGCATCTGGATGAAGCACAGGCAGAAGCACAGGATATGTACCCGCATTATTTTGAAAAATATAAAACCGATGGTGTAGAGCACAGCATATATCTTGGTGAATCACTTGTAAAGAATAAACAGTTCAGTCCAATTTACTTGAAGAATTTAAGGTTGTGGCAATTGATTGTTTTATGCGGAATCGCGGTAAAAACCGAAAAGCTAAAACCGGTTTTGAAAGTTAAACTCGAAACAACTCATTTAATTCTTGTTCAGAACAATCCGCTTTCAATCAGGTTCCGTTATGACGAGAAAAAATTTGATGTTGACGGAACATACAATCTTCGTTACGAAATAATGAAGAAGAGAATTGATAAAGCAGTAATTAAAGGAACAAATGAACGGTTAACAATGCCCGGTAAAATTGCAGTAGTATATTCGCAAAATTCCGAAGCACAGGAATATAAAAGTTACTTCACATATTTAAGAAGCAAAGAATACATAACCGGTGAAATTGAAGAACATGAACTTGAAGCGTTGCAGGGGGTGCAGGGCTTAAAAGCTCTCAGAGCGGAAGTGAACCTTGATTCTGAATTGGTGTCGGATAGAGAAGTAAAAACTGAAGTTACCAGTGCTGTAAATAATTTAAAGGAGATGGTTAATTAGCAATCGAACCCATAAAGAAAGAAAATACAGTAACAATAAAGTTACAATTTTCTGGAAAGCCGATTTGTGTATCCATTCAGCAAATAGTGTGAATAGTTTAAATGCGGTTTTTGATCCCAAACGTAAACCATGGATAAATGTGCAGGCAGCTTCAACCGAAAAAATTATTAAAGCAGTTGATAATTGTCCATCCGGAGCTTTAACATATAAGTGGAGTAGTGAAATGAATGATCAAAAAGAGAAAGAACAATCATCCGTTAGTATAAAGGTAAATGCAGGTGGACCATATTTGGTTAAGGGTGCACTTACTGTAATAGATAAAGATGGAACTCAGACAACAAAGGATGGCACAATCGCACTTTGCAGATGTGGCGATTCGCAGCACAAACCGTATTGTGATGGATCACATAAAAACGTTGAGTTTGATAAATAGTTTATAAACAAACGGGCTGAATTCAAAGTGATATCCGGTTATAAATTTAATTAATGTAAATTTGCAAATTCTATTAATGATATCCTTTTCTAAAATTAAAGCTTATATTTTTATAACAAGACCAATAAATGTAATTATAACTTTTTTAGTTGTAATAGTTGGTGCATTGATTTGCGTTGATGGTGATTACTCAATCCATAAAATATTGTTAGCTGCTGTTGCTGCAGGACTTACCGCCGGCGCAGGAAATATCATAAACGATATTCACGATAAAGAAGCCGATAAAATAAATCATCCCGAACGACCTCTTGCTAAAGGAATTATCAGTACAAGAAATACATGGATTGAATATTTTATTTTAACTTTATTAGCTATTGCAGCATCATCTTTGATTAATCAGACAGCATTAGCAATTGTTATTCTCACTTCGGTCTTGCTTTATCTTTATTCAGCACGATTAAAAAAAATTCCGTTGATAGGAAATATAACTGTTGCATACCTGACAGGACTTGCATTCATCTTTGGGGGAATAGCTGTTAATAATATACGTGGTGCTTTAATCCCGGCAGTTTTTGCATTCATCATAAATTTTATCAGAGAGTTAATTAAAGATATGGATGACATTGAAGGCGATACAAAAGTTGGGTTGCAGAGCTTTCCAAAAAGATTTGGAATGAAAGCAACAATTTTATTAATTACATCTTTAACAGTTACTTTAATTGCATTTACATTCTATCCTTTTATAAAAAATTTATATAACATCGAGTTTTTTGTTCTCGCAATGCTGGTTGTTAATCCAATTCTCGTATATTTTTTAAAATTACTTTATGAAAAAAATGCAAGTAAAAACTTGAATAAATTAAGCAATATGCTGAAATTGAATATGCTATTTGGTTTACTCGCAATCTTTCTTGGCAAATGAAACGAGTCCGGATGAATCTGCCTGTCCTGTAAGCAGGTCGGAAAGATATTCATTAGACCAAAACAAGAAATTAAATACATATGAAAAATTTCGACAATAGTTTTTTAAACGATAATATAAAACTGATAGCTGGAACAGATGAAGCCGGGAGAGGACCGTTAGCCGGTCCTGTTGTTGCTGCATCCGTTATCTTTTCTCCTGATGTTTATATAGATGGAGTAAATGATTCAAAGCAGTTGAGTACAAAGAAAAGAGAAATGCTGTTTGAAGAAATTATGAAAAATTCTCTTTCTTATGGTATTTCCGTCGTATCTCACAAAAAGATTGATGAAATAAACATTCTCAATGCTTCGCTGCTTGCAATGCTTAACTCAGTTAAAAAACTAAAACCAAAGCCTGATCTCGTTCTTGTTGATGGTAACAAATCGTTTCACTATGATTTGGGGATAAAAACAGTTGTAAAAGGTGATTCAAAATCGTTTTGTATTGCAGCTGCTTCAATACTTGCAAAAGTTACCCGTGATATAATTATGAAACGGTTATCACATCGCTATCCCGAGTATAATTGGGAACAGAATAAGGGCTACCCCACAAAACAGCATATCGAAACGATTAAATTAATTGGCGCTTCTCCTTTGCATCGTAAAACTTTTCTTAGGAATATATTAACGGATAAAAGTGAAGCCGGATTAAGACTCCAAACTGTTTATTAAAAATGTGGCTAAACAAAAAAGAACTCGGAGAAAAAGGTGAGCAGTTTGCAGTTGATTTCTTAATCGAGAATGGTTTTGAAATTATTGAACGCAATTATCGGTACGGTCATGGTGAAATTGATATTATTGCAAAAGATCCGTCCGATGGCTTTATAGCATTCATTGAAGTAAAGACCAGGCAAAACTTAGATTTTGGTGAACCAGAATATGCAATTACTAAAAACAAGCAAAAACAAATAAGAAAAGTGGCCGAGCTTTATTTATACGATAAAGAAATTGAAGAATTGGATTGCAGATTTGATGTAATTGCTGTGCTGCTTGAGGATATTAATAATCCTTCAATTAAACATTACAGTAATGCTTTTATGTAAGGGGATAAACCTCATCAAAAAAAACGTGATCTAATTAACAAACAAAAATTCACATTAACATTCATTTTTACTATTTTTGTTCTGTAATACTAACTCGATTATAAACATTATTTTCATTCTATCTTTTAATGAAACTCCAGAACGATAAATTTTTTGCTCTTACACAGCAGCGATTGAGTTCATTCTTTGAAACTCTTGCCGGTTTATCCATCTTTTCAATAAGATTTTTCAAAGAGGTTTTTTTACCGCCATACGAGGTTGTGGAAATAAGAAAACATATGATTGAATTGGGAATGAAAACTTTACCAATTGTCGGTGTTACAGGTTTTATTATCGGGTTAGTTATGACAATGCAGTTACAGCCGGTGCTTCAGCGATTTGGTGCAGAGGCATTCCTTCCCGGATCAATCGGAATTACTATTGTACGCGAACTTGGACCGGTAATTACCGCGCTTATTTTTGCAGGAAGAGTTAGTTCGGGTATAGGAGCAGAACTTGGTTCGATGCGCGTAACCGAACAAATTGATGCTATGGAAGTATCGGGTGTTAACCCGTTTAGATTTTTAGTTGTTACAAGAGTGTTTGCAACGACTTTTATTCTGCCGATTCTTACTGTGTATGTTATTTTTATTTCGTTAATTGGCAGCTACATTGCGGTTGTGCTTGTACAGAATATGACCTGGGAATATTTTATTGGTAGAATTATATTTTCCGTTGAGTTTGCTGATGCCGTTCCTGGAATTCTTAAGACTTTTTTCTTTGGCTTTATTATTGGGATAGTTGGAGCATACCTGGGATTTAATGCAAAAAACGGTACCGAAGGCGTTGGTAAAGCTTCAACAACTTCTGTTGTAATCTCGTCATTACTCATTCTAATATTTGATATGGTACTTGTTAAATTAACCCTTTGGTTGTGGCCTAATGTTAGATAGTATGGTTAAGATAAACGATCTGCACAAATCGTTTGACGATTTGGTTGTGTTAGACGGTGTATCACTTAATGTTGAGATGGGACAGAATATGGTTGTTTTCGGAAGAAGCGGAACAGGGAAGAGTGTCTTGTTGAAATGTTTAATGAGATTAATGCTTCCGGATTCAGGTGAAATATTTATTAAAGACAAAAATGTGCTTAATCTTAACCTTACTGAATTAAACAATTTAAGAAAAGACATAGGTTTTTTATTTCAGGGTTCAGCTTTATACGATTCGATGAGTGTTAGAGAAAATTTAGAGTTCCCACTTGTCCGTAATTTTAATCTAGAACAGGATGAAATTAACGATAGGATTCATAGGGTTTTAGAAGCAGTTGATCTTTCAGATGCAGTTGATAAAATGCCCTCGGAACTTTCCGGTGGAATGAGAAAAAGAATAGGGCTTGCAAGGTCAATCATTACAAAGCCAAAACTTATGTTATACGATGAACCCACTACAGGGCTTGACCCTATTACATCGAAAGAAATAAGTACTTTAATAGTAGATTTACAAAATGCATTTAAAATGACTTCTATAGTTGTAACCCATGATGTACTTTGTGCAAAAATAATTGCTGATTGTGCTATTGTATTAGATGGCGGTCATATTCTACACGAAGGAACCATAAAAGAATTATTGACGGCAGAAGATCCGTTTTTAAAAAACTTCTTCAGCGATGAAGTAATTAACAATAACGGGAGAAATTAATGTTTAAGAGATTATCAGGCGCTAAACTTGGCATCTTTATTTTCCTGGGAAGTGCTCTGCTGGTAATAGGTATATTCGTTCTTGGTAATAAGGAGGCACTATTTAAATCAACATTCTCTGTAAAAGCTTACTTCCAAAATGTGGAAGGACTTAGGAACGGTGCGCCCGTACGACTAAGCGGGGTTGATGTGGGTGCTGTTAAATCAATACGAATTATTGGTGAGGAAGCCAGTGTAATTGAAGTTACATTACGATTATTAGATGATGTTAGGAGGTTTATAAGAGAAGATACTGAAGCTGGAATTGAAACAGAAGGTTTGGTAGGTTATAAATTTATTTCACTTAATATAAAAGGTAGCAAAGCGGAACATGTTGAAGACGGTGGAACAATTTTAGCTAAAGAACCCATCAGCTTTGCCGATATAATAGAAGAAACACAGGGGATTATGGCTTATACGAAGGAGATGACAAAAGATCTTTCTGAAATTGTTGCAAAAATAAATGCCGGTGAAGGAACCATAGGCAGACTGCTTAATGATGAAGAACTATATTATGCTACTACTGAGATTACAAAATCGGCAGGAGCCAGCCTTGATTCCATTACCTATGACCTGAGATACGTTGTTGGGATTTTTAAGGAGATGGGTGGAGGATTGAATGATATTGTTGATAAAGTAAATAATACTGTAGCCGGAGTTGATACAATAATAGCAAATATAAAGCAAGGAAGAGGAGTAATAGGTGCGTTGCTTGCTGAGGGAAATCCTGAAGATACTACACTCAGCGCAATTATAACGAACATAAAACAAATAACGGAAGAAGCTAAAATTGCTACTATGAAACTAAATGAAAATATGGAAGCGCTAAAGCATAATTGGCTCTTCAAAAGCTATTTTGAAGAAAGGGGTTATTGGGATGCAGGTGAGTATGAAAAAGAAGTTGATCAAAAAACAGAAGAGCTGAATGAAAAGATAAAACTTCTTGATGAGAAGATTAATGAGTTGAAATCTTTTGAAGGTAATGTAAAATAATCAGCAATTTTCCATCATTACATTACTTTATAATTGGGGAATTAATTCTATTAAATTTTTAACCCTTCAATATCTTGTAATTTCTTAAATTAACAAGCTGGATTTTAAATTCATTCCTGTTTCATTTTTTTATCAAATGATTTTTTAAATGGCAAAGAAGAAAATAAATACAAACAATAAAAAAATAATAGTTAAAGGTGCACGCGAGCATAACCTTAAAAATCTCAGCTTCGAGATTCCGAGGAATAAGCTTGTTGTGTTTACAGGTGTAAGCGGCAGCGGCAAGTCATCTTTGGTTTTTGATACGATTTATGCTGAAGGACAGCGCAGGTATGTAGAAAGCCTTTCATCCTATGCACGCCAGTTCCTTGAAAGGATGAATAAACCGGATGTAGATATGATACAAGGAATAAGTCCGGCTGTTGCAATAGAACAAAAGAAGGGTTCACGCAATCCAAGGTCTACTGTTGGAACAACTACAGAGGTATATGATTATCTACGTCTTCTCTGGGCGAGAATAGGCAAAACTATATGCTTTCAATGTGGTAAGGAAGTTAAGAAAGATGATACCGGAACGGTTTCCGCGTGGCTTGAGGAGCAGCCTGAAGGCACAAAATTTTATCTCGGCTTTCCTTTGTTCGAACACGAAGGTCATTCCGTAAAAGAAGAAATTGATTCCATTAAAAAACGAGGCTTCTTCAGGGTATTTTATAAGAGTAAACTAATAGATCTTAACGAAGATGAGTTCCTTCCAAAAGATAAAAAAGGAATAGACATCGTTGTTGAAAGATTAAAAGTTTCGAAAGGAAATGTAAGAGAACGATTATCAGATTCAATCGAAGTAACATTTAAAGAAGGCGAAGATCGGCTGGTTATTATAAATGTGGAAAACGGAAAGAAAAAAGAGTTCAACAAGTATTACGAATGCTGCGGAGTACGATACGAAGAGCCGGAACCGAGATTCTTTTCATTCAACAATCCTTTTGGTGCCTGTCCTGTATGCCAGGGATTCAGCAAGACCGTTGGAATTGAAATGAATCTTGTTATTCCCGATCCGGGTTTAAGTATTATGGATGGTGCAATTGCTCCATTCAGGTCTGCAAAGTATAGTAAAAATATGCGTTCACTTGTACAGAATGCTAAGAAATACAGCATTCCACTAAATGTGCCTTTTAAAAACTTAACTGAAGAACAAGTGAGACTGATAAGAATTGGTTTCGGATCGTACAAGGGGATTGATAAGTTTTTTGAGGAACTGGAATCTAAAACATATAAAATGCATATAAGGGTTTTACTTAGTCGTTATAGGGGTTATACCACCTGCTCTGCTTGCAAAGGCTCACGTTTAAGAAGAGAGGCACTGCAGGTAAAAATTGATGATAAGTCAATTTATGAGTTGGTTAAACTCCCTATTGAAAAATCGTTGCAGTTTTTTAATGATCTTGAATTAAGCGAGTATGAATCTCACATTGCAGAAAGAGTGTTGAAAGAGATAATTAAACGACTGACTTTTTTGGATAATGTAGGTATCGGCTACCTCACTCTCGATCGTTTAAGCAGCACTTTATCTGGCGGCGAAACACAACGGATAAATCTTGCTACATCAATCGGCTCATCTCTTGTTGGGACATTATATGTGCTTGATGAACCGACAATTGGGCTTCATCCGCGGGATAATATAAGACTAATAAACCTTCTGAAAAATTTACGGGATATAGGAAATACTGTTCTGATTGTTGAGCACGATTCTGAAATGATGCAGCAGGCAGATCTGATATTTGATCTTGGTCCTAAAGCCGGAGCAAATGGCGGTGAAATAATTGTATCCGGCACTTATGATGAAATTAAGAAAGACAAAAAATCTTTAACCGGTAAATATCTTTCAGGTAAACTGAAAATTCCTATACCCCAAAAAAGAAATACAGATAAAAGTAAATCGCTTGAAATTATAGGGGCGAAAGAAAACAATTTAAAAAATCTGAATGTTGAAATCCCGCTAAATAAATTTGTTGTTATAACTGGTGTCAGTGGTTCCGGTAAAAGTACACTTATCCACGATGTGCTTTATTCAGGCATAGCAAAATACTTTGGTATGGCTCCTTCGCACGTAGGCAAGTTTGATGATATAAAGGGCGCACGATACATTGATGAAATTGAAATTGTTGATCAATCACCGATTGGTAAATCACCGCGTTCAAATCCTATAAGCTATGTAAAAGCATTTGAGCACATAAGAGAATTGTTTGCCTCCACCCATCAGGCAAGAGCAAGAGGATACAGACCCGGATATTTTTCGTTCAATGTTCCCGGCGGAAGATGTGAGACCTGTGCTGGGGACGGATTTATAAAAGTTGAAATGCAGTTTCTTGCAGATCTCTATCTTACCTGCGATGATTGTGACGGAACAAGATTTAAAAAAGAAATACGTGAAATAACATACCGCGGAAAGAATCTTGTTAATGTTTTGGATATGACTGTTGATAATGCGCTCGAATTCTTTAAAGGCAATTCGAAAATAACCCGTTATCTTCAAGTGCTTGCCGATGTTGGTTTGGGCTATATCAAACTTGGTCAGCCGTCAAACACATTATCTGGAGGAGAAGCCCAGCGTGTAAAACTCGCTGCTCACCTTGCTGTTCATCGGGATAAGAAACACACACTATTTATTTTCGATGAACCTACCACCGGTTTACATTTCGATGATATTTCAAAATTGTTGAGTTGCTTTAAGTTACTCCTTGAAAGGAATAATTCTGTTGTGATAATTGAACATAATCTCGATGTTATAAAATGTGCTGATCACATTATCGATCTTGGACCGGAAGCTGGAGAAAAAGGGGGAGAAGTTGTTGCAGCCGGAACTCCGGAGGAGATAATAAAAGTTGAACGTTCGTGGACAGGCAAATACTTAGAATCTTATCTTAACAATTCATAAATGCCAGGAGATGTTTAGGGGTCCAATTCAAATCTCACCTTTCTTAAATAAATAAAAAATCTACAATTAGTAAAAAATTGCTTAATATTAGTATTATTTGTGAAGATTTTCTTATTTTACAATAAAAAAGTATTGCGCTTATGAAATTATTACTTGTTAATCCAAGCAGGGGAAAAGAAGCTAAAGGAGATTTTTGGGATTTTAATTTCGAGAAAAGAATCCTTGGACAAACCAGCCTGGTACCTCTCTTTCTTCCCACTATTGCAGGAATTACTCCTGAAGATGTGGAAATCTCAATTATAGATGAAAAAGTTGAGGAGATTGATTTTGATGTAGATGTTGATCTTGTTGGAATTGGATCGATGACACCGAATATAAAAAGAGCTTACGAAATCGCGGATGAGTTTCGGGAAAGAGGTGTGAAAGTGGCAATTGGAGGAATACACGCCTCAATGATGCCCGAAGAAGCATCAAAACATGCTGATAGTGTAGTTATAGGAGAAGCGGAAGACTTGTGGCCTCAACTTATCCAGGATTTTAAGGATGGTAAGCCCCAGAATTTTTATCGTTTTACTCGTTATCCAAACTTAGAAGATTTGCCAACACCAAGGTATGATTTAATCAAGGGAGACAGGTACGTTATCAATCAGGTTCAAACAACAAGGGGCTGCCCTTTCGATTGCGAATTTTGTACGGTGAAAGCATTCTCAGGAAAGCAATTCAGATGTAAAACGATCGACCAGGTTGTGAAGGAGATTGAGGCATTAACTCCATATTATATTATGAATGTTTATGGTTATGAACTGAAACTGCCAAA
>JBATTD010000252.1:0-10969 GCA_049670345.1 Ignavibacteriaceae bacterium | reverse complement strand
GTATTAATAGTAATCTTCACATTATTTCAATTAAATGCTCATGAAGATCATGACAAAAAGAAAGAGAAACCCGATACAGTTACTGTGGTAAACGGTGATACTATTGCCATAAACGGAATTGCACTTGATGATTCTCTTTTAGTAATCCAAGAAGCAATACAGGATGAAGATGAACTGATTGAATCAACTGAAGAATTTGGGTTGAATGCAGGTGACGCATTATTTGATCACATTCATAATAAAATTGTACACTATCCAATTGCGCTTGCATTAGTTGCATTTCTATTTGCGGTTTTAGGTTACAAAGATGATCGTTACCAATTAGTAATAAAAATAATGCTTCTCATTGCAGGTGTATTTGCAATAGTGGCTTTCTTCAGTGGTACAAACCAGTTGGATCCGTTTATCGGTAATCCAAAAGAATGGCTGGCAAATACACATCGCTTACTCGGAATTGCAACTGCAATTTTAATTTGGATATGGTTTTTATGTTTATCAGTTAAATCGTTAAAAAAGTTTTCGATGCTCTTTGCTGTTATCACTGTGATCCTCGTATCTATTACAGGTTTATACGGTGGAGTTTTGTCTCATTAAAATTATTTGATAATTAATTTCAAGGAGAAATATAATGTTTCACGATATGTTTGGCGGAATGTGGTTTAGTTGGATCTTTTGGATTATCATCATTGCGGTAATAGTTTGGGCGGTAATTCACTTCACCAATAAACCCAAGTTGAGCCCTCCGAACAGTAAACTGGAGGAGAACCCGGTGGATATTCTTAAAAGAAGATACGCAAGTGGAGAAATTTCTAAAGATGAGTTTGAAAAAATGAAAAAAGATTTAGTCTGAAAAATTAAAACGCAGTGATGAAAATGAATAATCAAAATCATGCCCACGAAATGAAAAAGCACAAGTATCCGGAAGGACATGTGCATAAAGGTGATCACGAACACCACAATCATTCACATATGATTGCGGACTATAAAAGACGTTTCTGGATTTCATTGGTGATCACCATTCCAATCCTTCTTCTCTCACCACTGGTTCAGCATTTTCTCGGACTCAAAGAAGCCTTGCGTTTCAATGGTGATATCTATGTTTTGTTTGCGCTTTCATCTTTCACCTTTTTCTATGGCGGCTGGCCTTTCCTTAAAGGGCTGTTTGATGAATTGAAAAAGAAGCAACCCGGAATGATGACTTTAATAGCACTCGCAATTTCTGTTGCTTATTTCTACAGCAGCGCGGTTGTCTTTGGAGTTAAAGGTGAGGTTTTTTTCTGGGAGCTTGCAACACTAATTGACATTATGCTTCTTGGTCACTGGATAGAAATGAAATCAGTAATGGGCGCTTCAAAAGCACTTGAAGAGCTTGCCAAACTTATGCCCGATGAAGCTCATAAAATTGATGATAACGGAAATGTTACCGATGTTCCGGTTTCCGAACTTAAACACAAAGTAAAATTATTAATCAAACCTGGTGAAAAAATTCCCGCTGATGGGAAAATCTATGAAGGTAAATCATCAATCAATGAAGCAATGATTACAGGTGAATCAAAACCTGTTTCCAAAAGCGAAGGTGATGGTGTTATTGGTGGTTCGATCAATGGCGAAGGCTCACTAAAAATTGAAGTAGAGAAAATCGGTGATGAAACTTTTCTTTCCCAGATAGTAAAGATGGTTAAAGAAGCACAGGAGAGTAAATCCAAAACTCAGAACTTTGCTAACAGAGCTGCTTTCTGGTTAACTATTATTGCAATTACTGCCGGTGCATTAACGATGTTTGTATGGCTTGTATTTACCGGACAAAGTTTCAACTTCGCATTATCCAGGACTGTAACAGTAATGGTAATTACATGTCCGCATGCTCTCGGTCTGGCAATTCCTCTTGTTGTAGCAGTCTCAACTGCACTATCTGCAAAGAGCGGCTTACTAATAAGAAACAGAAATGCTTTTGAAGAGGCAAGAAATATTCAGGCAATTATTTTTGATAAGACAGGGACATTAACCAAAGGTGAATTTGGTGTGACAGAAGCAATTTCTTTTGATGATAACTATGATGAAAAAGAAATCTTAAAATATGCAGCGACTATTGAATCCGAATCCGAACATCCGATAGCACAAGGAATCGTTAAATCTTCTGAAGAAAAATATGACCTCAAAGATTTCATTTCAATTCCCGGTAAAGGTGCGGAAGGAAAAGTAAATCCCGCAAACGGGACAGGTATCAAAGATATCAAGGTCGTTAGTCCTGGATATCTTGAAGAGTACAAAATTGAATTACAAGAAAAAGATAAGATTGAAAAATTATCTGCTCAAGGTAAAACTGTTGTTTTTGTTCTTGTAGATAATAAACTGACCGGCGCAATAACATTAGGCGATATAATCCGCGATGAATCCAAAGACGCAATAAAACAACTTAAAGAGTTAGGGATAAAAACAATGATGCTTACAGGAGATAACAAGCAAGTTGCAAAATGGGTTGCTGATGAGCTTGGACTCGATGATTACTTTGCTGAAGTGCTGCCCGATAAAAAAGCAGAGAAAGTAAAAGAAGTACAGGGCCGTGGAATGATTGTGGCGATGACTGGCGACGGTGTGAATGATGCACCCTCACTCGCACAAGCAGATGTTGGAATTGCCATCGGTGCTGGAACAGATGTGGCAGTGGAAACTGCAGATATTATTCTTGTAAGAAGTAATCCCAAAGATGTAGTTTCATTAATAAAATTTTCAAAAGCAACTTACAGTAAAATGGTTCAGAACCTGATCTGGGCAACTGGGTATAATGTTATTGCAATTCCGCTTGCTGCCGGAGTTTTATATTCTGCCGGTATTGTTTTAAGTCCGGCACTTGGAGCTGTGCTGATGTCTCTAAGTACAATCATTGTTGCAATAAATGCAAAGTTGTTAAAGGTTTAGGTTTAATTTCAACAATAATTCAAAATAAATTAATAATTAACTCATATAACTTATACATTAATCATAAGGAAGGTAACAGATGTTACTAAACAATTCAAAATTACTCAGTATTGTACTTGGAGTAATTTTACTTTCAAGCGTTGGTTTATTTGCGCAGAACAAATGCTCGTGCTGTTCTGATAAAGATGACATCTCTAAAATTAGAGTAGAAGATGCATCAGCTATGCAGGATAGTACTCATTCCAAAGATAAACATAAAGGTCACATGCATTCATCTACAAATGAGAAGAAGAGTTCGATTGTTCACGAAGGCACAATAGACCTTACAGAAATTGATGAAAACGGTGACGGGAAAGTTTACCAGGATCAGATGTGTTGGAATGTTGTTTCAGATGAAGCAGGCCAATGCTCTCAATGTGGCATGAAACTTAAAGAAGTTTCACTCGAAGAAGCAAAAAAAAATCTTGAAGATAATGGATACAAGACTAAATAATCTTATTAAATAATAATGAAAAGAACTAAAATGAAAAATTCATTTACCTGGCTTTTGCCAATATTAATTGTGTTCGGATTAAATGTTGTGAATGCACAGGGCGGTCATCACAATCCGGATTCACTTGAAGTTGTTACTGTTGAAGGATACGCAATTGTAGATACAACCTTTATGCATCCAATGTATTATTTGGATGAAGATAATGATGGAGTGGAAGACTATCATTTAAACTTTGGTCCTTACTGGTATGAACCCGATAGCAGTAATGCAACCAGACCAAATGACGGTGATTTTATAACAATAACAGGCGGATTGGTTGACTCGTCGACGATGAATATTCCAATGATAATAGTTTATGAAATCAATGGAAAATTCTGGAGAGATCCGTACAATCCATTCTGGAATCATATGGGTCATCACGGAGCTCATGGCGGGCATAATATGGATAGCTGCCATACATCAGGATTTGGCTGGATGCACGATCCGCCCCAATCCATTTCTGTTTCAGGCTATACTCTCGTTGATTCAACTTTTATGATGGAACACTATTATATAGATGAAGATAATGATGGCAATCCTGAGTACTTCCTCAATTTTGGTCCACCGTGGTATGAACCTCCATCAGGTGCTACAAGACCTAATGATGGTGATTATATTGATATAGTTGGGGGATTGACTGAAAACAGTAACTTCTCGATGATAATTGTTTATGAGATAAATGGATTATTGTGGAGAGATTCAACCTTTTTTGGTGGTCATATGGGTGGTGGCTGGATTCATAGAAATATGAATCAATCACGACAATTTCATACTCCTTTTGATGAAGGTGATTGGATGGAAATGAATCCCGGATGGCATATGGGTGGCGGACACCACGGTGGAATGCACGATTCTTTATTCTGCCAGATAATGGAAACTCGCCCCGGTAGTATGAACCTGCCTGGCAGCGAAAATGCCTTTGCTGGTTATGAGATAGATTTCTTCTTTGCAGGTATGATGGGAGGAGGAATGGGTAATATGGAATGTGGTGAACATATGGAATTTGGTAGCAGCGCTAACTTACAGTTTCATTATACTGATACTGAATTGCAGGAAAAAAATATTGATGAATCAACAGTGCAGGTTAAATATTGGGATACTCATTCTAACAGCTGGATCATAATCTCCAGTGCAACACTTGATATTGGGAATAACACTATTAGTTTCAGCGCTGATGCTGTGGGAAATTTCTTTATAGTAACTGGAGATTCTCCGACTTCAGTTAAGACATCTGGTAATTTAATTGTTGATAATTTTCAATTACTACAGAACTACCCAAATCCTTTCAATCCTTCCACTACTATTGAATTTATTATAGCTAAACAATCAAATGTTGGCTTATCCGTGTTCAATTTATTGGGACAAAAAGTAGCTGAGTTGATAAATGAACAGATGGAACCTGGAAATTACGATGTAAGATTTGATGCTTCCGGTCTATCCTCAGGTGTATATTTGTATCAGCTCAGAACAGATGGAGCAACAATAGTTAAAAAGATGCAGTTATTAAAATAAGCTATTATAATACTTCCGGTGTCGCGACATCGGAAGTATTATTAAATTAGCTATTGCAATCGTACCTGTTGGATGATGAACAGATTGATATTATATTCATCACACATAAATTCAAATAAATTTGCAATTACACGGAGACAGATGAAACGAAGAGATTTTATTATCAAATCAGCAATTGCTGGTGCTGCACTCGCATCACCGAATATATTCTCATTCAGTAATAAAAATGAATCTAAATTTGTTGGGAATGCATTACGATTTCCTCCTGAGTTGCAGCCTGGAGAATCATTAACCTTTAATTCCGCAAATGTTGAGGTATGGCCCGGTACAACAACTCAGGTTTTAGCATTAAATAATTCTTATCCCTGTCCAACCATCCGGGTGCAGAAAGGTGACCAATTTTCAGTGCTTTTTGAAAACCAATACACAGAAGAAGCAACCATTCACTGGCATGGTTTATTAGTGCCGGAGTTGATGGATGGACAACCTAAAGATGCTATACCTCCGGGAAATAGTTACGATTATTATTTCCCGATATTTCAAAGAGCAGGAACATATTTCTATCATTCACATGCGCATCATCTAACTGCTAAGCATGTTTATAAAGGTTATGCAGGATTTTTTATAGTGGAGGAGGAGGATGAAATTCAGTTGGGGCTCCCAACCGGAGATTATGATGTGCCGCTACTAATACAGGATAGACATTCAGCTTATCAGCCGCAATTCAATTACACTCCGAGTATGATGGACAGGATGTGGGGATACGTCGGTGATTTGCCTTTAATAAATGGGACACCTGATGCATACTTTGAAGTTCAAAAAACATTTTACCGGTTCAGAATAGTGAATGGGTCTAATGCGCGCGTTTACAAACTGGCTTTCTCAGACAACTCCCAGTTTTGGATTCTTGCAACCGATGGTGGATTGAAGGATGAAGTGGTTCAAGTGAATTCTGTTTATCTCTCTCCCGGTGAACGAATAGATATTCTCTTTGATTTCTCCAATTATAATATAGGCAATTCTGTAACTCTGCATTCACAAGATTTCAGTGGATTTGGGAATCAAGGAGACCAGTTAGATCTATTAAGGTTTGATATTATTGGAAACTTAACTTCAGGTGGTTTAGTACCTCAAAATCTTCCTCCAATAGCTTATTACAATATTAATGATATTCTTAGAACCCGTACATTCAATTTAAGTCAGCAAATGATGGGAAACGGAATGCACAGAATTAATGGATTAACTTACGAAGTCAATCGAATTGATGAAATGATTCCATTCAACGAACTCGAAGAATGGAAATTCATTAACAACACAAATAATTATCATCCTATGCATATTCATGGTGTTTTATTCCAGGTTTACTCAAGAAACGGAAATACCAACCTAAGCCCTAATGATAAAGGATGGAAAGACACTGTACTCGTTAATCCAAATGAAACAGTACGAGTGTTGGTAAAATTTAATGATTATTCAGGCATCTATCTTCTCCACTGCCATAACTTGGAGCACGAAGATGATGGTATGATGTTGAATATACAAATTGATTCACCAACAAATATTAATGATGACGATTCATCTCCTGAATCTTTTAAACTTTATCAAAATTATCCGAATCCTTTCAATCCTTCTACGACAATTGAATTTTCTGTACATAAACAATCATTTGTAAACCTAACCGTATTTACTTCATTGGGTCAAAAAGTAGCTGAGTTAGTAAACAGTTCATTTAAACAGGGAAGCTATAAAATACGGTTTAATGGTTCAGGTCTTGCATCTGGTGTATATATTTATAGGCTTACTACTGACCAGACTTCGATAGAAAAAAAGATGCAATTGTTAAAATGAATAATTATCTGAGTATTTGTTTACAATTAATGTAGCATAAACACTTGACATATTATGCCACCGTAATAAATCCGGAGACAACTGTTTAATAAAATAAATTTGGTTTCGATTTTTATGTGAATTTGTATTCAGATAAATTCCTATTAATTAACTATGTTTTTAATTATAAAATATTCTAAGAAGTTCTATATGAAAGTTTTAATCGTTATCAATGACGCACCATACGGAACTGAAAAAGCTTATAATGCACTTCGCATGGCAATGACATTGCAAAAAGAACACCCTTAGGTTCAGGTTCTTATCTTTTTACTAGCGGATTCTGTTGGATGTGCAATCCCGAATCAGAAAACACCTCAAGGTTATTATAATATTGAACGGATGTTAACATCAGTTATTAAAAAAGGTGCTAATGTAAAAGCCTGTGGTGGATGTTCTGAAGCAAGAGGAATTTTGGAGTTGAACCTCATTGAAGGAGTTGAGATTAGTAACATGAGAGAGTTTTCGAACTGGGTTGTTGAAGCAGATAAAGTCTTAACATTTTAATATTAAAATAAGGAGGAAACATTATGGAAGATTTTTATGATATCATACTGTTTTTACATGTAATGAGCTTTGTTTTCATGTCGGTACCTCTGTTTAATCTTATTGTTGTAAATGAAAGAGCATTACTTGGAATAAAATTTAATTATTATACGGACAGATATATGGAAATCATAATCCGGCATGGCGCCTCAAGATGCTTTGTATTTCAGACAAGTGTTTTTGTTACCGGAATTCTGCTTTTAATATTTGGTGATCTGGGATTTGAAGAATTGTGGAGTAGTTGGATACTGATTGGTAAAGTAATTTTATTGTTTGCTTTAATGGCTATGCTTTCTTTTGTTCATTTGCGTCTGCAGCCAAAAATTGAAGAGCTTATGTCGACTGTCGATCCTGATAGCGAGATTCCTGATGATTTTGTTGGCAGGCTAAAACCGTTCAGAGTCCTCCGAAAAAAAATGGCTACGATATGTCTGTTTCTAGTAGTTACAATTATTATTCTTGGCATGCAGGTTTATTCAACATATAATCCTTTTATAACTATTATATTAATTGCAAGCGCCGGAATATTCGCACTACGTGTAAACAAATCACTAATTAAGTTTGGTTGGTTGTAATTTATGATATCTTCTTATTTTAGAATTAAAAAGTGAGGTGGTTTGGATTATCCGATCATAATTTTTTTCAAAAGAAATCAGAATGAATATGAATAAATTATTACGCACCGCATTCATACTAAGTCTAATCACCATTTTTTATAATGTAATTGAAGGCGTTGTATCGGTTTATTTTGGATCGGAGGACGAAACTCTTGCACTGTTTGGATTTGGAGTGGACAGCTTTGTAGAAGTTATTTCAGGTATTGGGATTGCACATATGATCCTTCGAATGAAATATTCAAAAGATATTACTAGAGATAAGTTTGAGAAAACAGCATTGCGCATAACAGGTGCTGCATTTTATCTTCTTACATTTGGATTGATAACCGGCTCGGTGTTAAATATTATTTACGATGTTAAGCCAGTAACAACTTTAGTGGGGATTATTGTTTCTGTAATTTCAATTTTTACAATGTACTGGCTGATGACAGCAAAACTAAAAGTTGGAAAGACTTTAAACTCAGATGCAATTATAGCAGATGCTAACTGTACAAGAACCTGTTTCTATCTTTCCTTTATTCTTTTAGGAGCAAGCGGATTATATGAACTCTTTCATATCAGTTACTTTGATATTCTCGGTTCAGTCGGTATTGCCTATTTTGCTTTTAAGGAAGGAAGAGAGGCATTTGAAAAAGTTAAGAGAGGAAATCTTGCCTGTAATTGTGATGATGAATGTGAAACGGAAAAAACAAAATTTTCTTCGTAAATCAGGATTGTGCCCTGATTAAGTACAGTGATTGTGAAAGAATTTTAACTATAATTTATACCATCCATATATTTATCTTTACACCAATAAAATTCACTAAAAGTAACGGGAGTTAAATATGTTCGGCCAAAGCTTAAAACCATTTATTTTTTCAATCTCAATAATCTGCCTGTTATTTTCATTCAATACTTTATCCCAGGATTTAGAAGAGACAAAATTTGATTGGGAAGGCGGATACCCTGATGGCTGTACCACAATAATGGTTGGCAAGCTCGCAAGTTTTGATGGCTCTGTAATGACATCCCACACCGACGACAGTCATAGAACGCGTTCCTGGATGGACATTGTACCTGCAATGGAACACAAACCCGGTGAAACCGTTACAATGTATAAACGTGAAAAAGATGATACGAAAAAAATGCCGACTTATAAACACGTTCCTGTGGGTGAAATTCCGCAGGTTGATTACACAAATGGTTACATAAATTCTGCATACCCCTGTATTAACGATAAACAGCTTGCAGTTGGAGAAACAACTTTTGGCGGTAAAGAAGTATTAAAATCGGATACAGGATTAATAGATTGCCAGCGGTTAATAAAGTTAATGTTAGAACGAACATCAACAGCCAGAGATGCAATTAAACTTGCGGGCGAATTGCTTGAAGAATATGGATGGAATGATTGGGGCGAAATCCTAACCATTGCTGATCCAAAAGAAGCATGGGTTTTTGAAGTTTTAGGTGCTGGTAAAGATAAAGTCGGCGCAGTTTGGGTTGCACAGCGTGTACCCGATGAACATATTTTTGTTGCAGCTAACGGAAGTCGCATAAGGGAAATTCAGACAGATAATCCCGATTATTTTTTGTACTCTAAAAACATTTTTGATGTTGCAAAAGAACTTGATTTATGGAATACTAAAGATGGACCGCTAGAATTTTGTTACGCTTATGCCAACAGAAAATCAATAGCAGCACGAAGACGCGAGTGGAGAGTATTCGATTTAGTTGCTCCTTCTCTAAAGTTTGAACCATATGCGGAAAATTTTCCGTTTTCAGTTAAACCGGAAACTTTGGTAACGCTAGAGAAGATGGTTGAAATATTTTCAGACTATTACGAAAATACACCATATAATTTTGTAAAAGATTTAACTGTTACGGATGACTCCGGTAAAACAGTTCTATCACCACTTGCAAATCCGTTTATGCCTTACGATATGAACAAGCTTTTTAAAATTAACGGAGGTTGGGGATGGCTTGGAGAAAGAACAATTGCACGATGGTATACAATGTATGCAACAATTATCCAATGCAGAGATTGGCTGCCAAATGAAATTGGCGGATTAGTTTGGATGGCTATGGATAATGTTGCAACTTCAATCTATGTTCCGATGTATTGCAGTGTTAAAGAGATGCCAAAATATTATTCAACACCTGGAAGAGTGAATGGTTACACACGGGATTCGGGATGGTGGGCATTCAATCGCTTAAGCACACTTGCTGCACAACGCTGGGGCGATATGAGATATGACGTTAGAGAAGTATGGAATCCCTGGCAGGATGAATTATTCACACAACAGGCTTCAATAGAGAACGAAGCTTTGGAATTGTACAAAAGTAATCCTGAAGCAGCAGCAAGATTCTTAACAAAATATTTTAATCAGTGGGGTAACAAAGTTGTGGAAAGAGCCTGGCTGCTTGGTGATGAATTGTGGACTAAGTACGATGAGAAGTTTTAATTTAGTTGGAATAACGATGTTATTTCTCAACCTGGCTTCTCAGTGCTTGGCTGTACAAGCTCAAGATTTACCATATATGCTGCTAATTTTTCAGCATCAAGCAATGTAACATTGTTTTTTGCAATTTCTGAACAGCCCTTTTCAAAATTACCTCGCGTGATGATAAAGGTACTATTTTTTTGAGCCAGAGAAACCTCAGAAATCATCTGTTTTAATGTCTTCCTGGTTATAATTTCATCTGACAGTACTTTGCAAAATAAATGAACTTTTTGGTTGCCTGATTTTCCTTCGCCTGAAATATCAAATGAATCTGAATTTTCGTATTCTAGAATTTTTGTTCTTGCAAAACCGATTGTAAAGAAGAAACGGGTTAAGGTAGCCCTATAATCTTTAAGTGAAAGATTTTTAATATTCTCAATTGTTTCTTCATATAATTTTTGTAAATTTTCTTTTTTATCATCAACCGGCATATCAAATACTTCAAGCCATTCATCAATAACTATCAAATCGTTTATAGC
>JBATTD010000251.1:0-3827 GCA_049670345.1 Ignavibacteriaceae bacterium | reverse complement strand
CTCGTCATCAGCATACTTTTCGACAAGTTTTGTCCAGATTTCTCTGGCTTTGTCTTTAGCGCCTTTTCCGGCGGCAATTGCACCAAGATTGTACTGCGCATTTGTATTATCAGGTTCAAAGGATAGTATTTTTTTAGTTTCCGCTTCTGCTTTATCAAGATCCCCGGAGCTGTAATAAATAAAAGAAAGTGAAAATAGTATATCTGTTCGTCTTGGATTTATATCTAATAGTTTTTGATAATATTCAATCGCCTTATCTGTTTTATGAGCTGCTGCAAGAAGATCTGCATACTCACGAATTTTTAATGTGTCCTTTGGATTTTCTTCAATCGATTTTTCTAACATTTCAAGCTTATGTTTGAATCCTTCAGAAACATTATCCTTATTGGGTGATTCGCCGGATTTCAACGGATTATGAATCTCATCATCCGGAAGTTTTTGTTCGGATGTGATATCCGTAGGTTTTGTATTTTCCGTTTTACTTGACTGTGAAACAATAATTAAAGTAACTATCATGACAACAGCGATTGCACCATAAAAATAAAGTGGTTTGAATTTCATTTTATACTCCTTAAAAAATCCATTTATAACCAAATGCAAGTGTTACACCAACATGTACCAGCATTATTACAAACATGGTAATTGCAAATGGAAGATGTGCGATATGCCAGTAGCGAAAAAGTTTATGAAATATTCTCAATAAACCGATTCTTCTTGTTAATACAATCTCATATTTAGCTGAATTTATAATGCCTTTTCTTACAATTTTTGGAAGACCAGCTAATTTCAGATCTTTTTTTATTTTTCTTAAAATACTTCTTATCTTAAAATAATCATTCGGAATAAATAACACAGCTTTAATGATTGAGAATTCCCTGTAACGCTCCGTTGAAGTTATTACTTTGAATTCATAAAGCGTTTCCCCATCAGAATCTATTGCTTCAGTTACTTTGCTTACAAGATTTTCTTCCAGATCATTTATAGCATTAATTCCCATTTCGTGTCCCTCAATTGTTCTTGGAATTTGGACATAAATAAACCTGCCAACCACACCGCTTAACACAACCAAAACCATACTCCAAAAACTAACAGAAACAATTCCTCCGAATTTAAATGCAGTATGATAAAGAACCAACATAGGTCCAACAGTACAAAGAAAAATATGCAGTTCCAGCCAATGTTTTAAAAAACCTAAGTTAAAAAACCATTTAACCCTTTTTCTAATCATATAGATTGAAACACCCAATATCATCATCAGCGTTCCAATTATGCCAAAACCATGCCCCCAATCGCCACTCGGCTTTAATAATGTGTGCTGAGAATTAAAAAACCTTTCCTCTAATGGTGCCGAATAATAATCGTAACCATTGATTGCCAGCAATAGCATAACGGCTGCGCCAACAACAAAGAACGAACCAACATAAATTGTATGCAGAGTTTTATTCATAAAGAGTTTATTTGATTAGTACACATAAGAACAAGTTCCCGAACGATTAAAAAAGTGACAACCAGATATTTATTAATACTCACTGGGTTAAGAAGCGGCTAAAAGATGCTTTATACTATATAAGTTATCAGATGATTTTATTAAGGGTAAGATACCTGGTAGAATGCTCAATTGTGAGGCCATTTAATTTATTGATAAGTATGTTTATTCTTTCGTCGTTGTTATCATCAAAAGCATCAAATGCTTCTTCCGAATTGAAAGTATATTGTTCCTGGAATTGATTTTGTTTTCCCTTCACTTTATAAATAGAATAATCTTCCAAACCATCTACGCTTAGCAGGTTTTTTAATTCATTTACTACATTAAGGAATTCTTCTTTTTTATCTTCTTTTAACTCGTATTGAATTGTAAAAATGACCTTCGACATTTGTTCTCCGTATGTTTAGCTAAATAAGTTTATAGATATCTCTCCTTTAAAAACCTCTTTTACCGGTCCGGTGAGAGAAACATTTTTATACTCCGAACCATCAGCAATAAAACTAACAACCAATTCGTCTCCTCCTTTTGTATGCAAAGAGACCGGGGGCTTAATTCCGAATTTTATATTTCCAATAATAGCTGCCGCCACTGCACCTGTTCCGCAAGCATAGGTTTCATCTTCCACTCCTCTTTCATAAGTACGGATGAATATCTTCTTACCGGTTGCTTCAATAAAGTTTACATTTGTACCATCAGGAGCAAAATTTTCATTGTAACGAATTTCCCTCCCGATTTTTATAACTGGTACATCATCAATATCATCGACAACAATTACAACATGAGGCGAACCCGTATGAATAAAACTTGCCGAAATACCCGATCCTGCGACTTCTAATGAAATGTTTTCTTCAATATTTACAGGTGGTTTCATATTGAATTTGATTAATCCGTTATTCAACAATTCGCCGGTGTATTCAATTTCATTTGATATGAAAGAAACATAATCTGATTTCGCTTTTCCGGTATCGCGGGCAAATTTTATTGCACATCTTGCGCCGTTTCCGCAAAGCGTGCCGGTAGAACCATCAGAATTAAAGTAATCCATCGAAAAATCAAATTCTTCAAGATCACTAACAATAATTATTCCATCAGCACCAATTCCGTTTCTGCGATTGCACAACCGTCTGATAACATTATTTGTAAGAGCAATTTCCGGGTTTTGGGTTTTATCGATTATAATAAAATCGTTGCCCGCCCCGCTCATTTTTACAAAGGAAATATTTTTCATTTTACGTATGTAATTTACCCCAATACTAACTTGTTTTCAATGTATTAAGTAATAAAAATAATTTTATTTGAATGAATGAAATAGCAGATATACTATTTTAAGAAAGGGATAAATCAAATGCGGAGCCACAATAAATAGCAACTCCGCAATTAATTTTTAGTTTTTAGAGAAATTCTTAACAAGAGATGCAACCTGCTGTGCTTCTTTTGAGTTATATTCAAAAGAAAGCTTTTTGTAATTAACAAGATCTATAATTGTTCCGATTAGGCAAAGACCGGCAGTTAAGAAATAGAGAATACCCATACCTACCTGGTTGAGAAGAAATCTTTGAATTCCTGCAATTCCCATCAATCCAAGCAGGGTAAGTATCATAATTGTGGTTGGATCTTTTCTGCGTGAATTATAAACAGCCGCAAATTGCTGTGCATGTTCTTCATCAAAATCTTTAATTAACTGCTGAACATACATTAATTCTTCCCCTTCAAGATAAGGCATTAGTAATAATATGTTTGCCATAATTACTCCAGTTGTTTTTTATTAATTGAATGATTCTTATAATTAATACAGTAAGTGCTAGTAAACCGAGAGGATGAGATAAAAAGGAATTGTAAATTTCTCCCTGAAAGATAAGTGAAATTGAATTACCTAAACCGCAGCCGGGACAAAAATCAAAACCTAAATTTCTAATCGGGCATATTGTAAAATGAGTTTCGCCGGGAGTATGTAAAAACGCTAAATACAATAATGCGCCAATCCAGGTTGCTGCTTCAAATCCAATCATTTTAGGCAGCCATAACAACTTACTAAAATAATTATTTGTTGGAAAACGCAGTATTTTTGTCTGTGCTGTTTTCATTGTGCAGAAGGATAGTTAATTACGGCTTTTAACTTAGTCAATGAAATATAAGAAATCAATTATAGTTGGATGAATGGCAGGATTCTGTAGGTGAATGATACACTATTTAAGGTGAAACGAGCATTAAAAATCTAATTACACACAAGCAAATGATTATAATGCGAGTTCCATATGGCAAAAACAAGAAATTATAAACATATGAAATAAAATTTCCAAAATTTACTGATTGATTAGGTGACAATAGCACCAAATTAAGC
>JBATTD010000250.1:0-3415 GCA_049670345.1 Ignavibacteriaceae bacterium | reverse complement strand
TTTTTACCTTGCTTTCCAATAACTTTTCCAATATCGCTTTCATCTATTTTGAGGTTAAGCTCTATCGTGTGTTCATCAGGAGTAGTTACATCAACACTTACCTTATCTGGATTATCAACAAGTTGTTTTGCGATGAATTCTATAAACTCTTTCATTAGACTGCCTATCTAATAGGTGAGGAAAATAAAATATTAACATTATAATAGAAATAATTATTGTTAGAAGCAACTAATGGTTGCTGATTGTCAACTAATGGATTTATAAAATTTGTTGTAGAATGTATGCGCCCTTCACCACAACAACCCCTACCCTCCGTTTCCAGCCCCATACCCCTTCAATCTTGTTGAAAAATCCGTTCATTTTTTACGTTAACAATTTGCACTAACCCTTGCTTATCTCACCACGTGCGCACAGCTGTTTGCAAGTTGATTCAACTAAATATTGATTCATACTTTACCTTAGTTCCTCTTGCTGTTATTAGCCCGGTGTAGCTCCATACGTGCGCTGTGTGGCACGTTACATAATAGAGCGCCCCCCTCTCTTTTCTTCTTTTCTTTTTCTTTTCTCTTTTTCTTGTTAATATGAATAATTATACCGCATAGAAATTAATTCCAATCATATTTAGAAAAAGAAATCGGCTATGTATTTGGAGCAGATTAGTTTATTATTTCAGTTACAATCCCACTCTTAGTTATTGTGCCTCTTACAGTCCAGGTATAGCCACTCCCTTGGATTGGACTTCCTATGAGTATTAACTGATTATTGTTTGCTTGCGATATAGTATAAGTTCCACTTGTTGAAGTATCTATTTGCGAAGGAATTTGCCAATTTGTAAAGCTTCTGCCTCCGCCGGCCATTGCAGCTGGTTTATCATAATATTGCAAAGAAATGGTCGCCAAATTTGTCATTTCTGTAATAATACTGTCTTTGTTTGAATCTTCAGCACTTGCAAAAAATAACTGATTTGCAACAACCACCGATACCCCAATCACAATAATCGCCACTATTATTAATAATAATTGTTGCTGTCCCATTGTTTAGTTCCTTTATTTTTTTCTAAATTCTCTTTAATCCAATTGTTTTTCAAATTCTAACATTTTTTAGGTCCTCTTAAGCAATCAAAAACAATTAATATGCCCCATTTTTAAGCAATCCGTATGCCATCTTAATTGTTGTTGAATAACATACATTTTACTCTTTTTCATTAGCTCATCATAAGAAATACTATCAAAGTGATACAGTTTTAACAACCAGTTAATCTTAAATTCCTTTGATGGAAGTTCGTTTTGGTAGAAGAGCAAGTGGAAGAAAAATATCTAATAATTAGTTAACTGGCTTTGAGAATTTATTCTACATCCTATTCCAGCTTTCCACTCACAACCCCTACCGTCGTTTTCGGAGTGTATGGGGTCACTTTTGGTTAGAATATTCATTTCTCACAAGTACAGATATAATCTACCCTTTAAGAGAATGATAATGTCTGCAAACCTTACTAAATTCATTGGGATTCAGAGTAAGCTTCACCCACATCCCCCACTCTCTGTTTTCGGTTGCACCAAAGTTCTTATAGGCTGATTTTTATTGTCAATTAGTACCTCTCTAATTTCAATTCTAAGCAAAAAACCACCGTCTCAACTAAGGATTTCTGAAAGAACTAATTGATTTGGTAATATGATATAGATTGGAATACTTATAATAAAAAACCACTGCCTTTGTTATTAAGCAGGGGTTGGGGAAAGAATTTAGTTGTTGGATTTTATTTTAGTAAAATCATTTTCTTAGTCTCAACAAAAGAACCTACCCCGTCTTGCCATACCCCCTTACTAAATACTTTAAATGCAGGTGATTCTGTAACTCCTTATCCCTCAAATATTTACTATACCACAAATCTCCGTAACTCTCTATAAAACAGTAAGTTAAAATTGGGTGTTTTGACAAGTGAAATAGTTGAATATTGTTTCAAGTCTTGGAAATACCGTAATTCTTTGTATGTCAATAGGTTAGTAGTGATGATTTTGAAATTTAATTTATAGAATTCTATAAAACATCTTTAAAGATTTTTCAAAATTAATCAGAATTTAATGAGATTACAATAAATAACTCTATACCAAGAATGGCTAAATCGAATTCCACAAGTTTATTTAAAACTAATAAAAAGTGAATTGAAATTACCGTATATATCAGATACCGAATCGCATTTAATACCCCCATACCTCTATCTTGTAATTGCATAACAACCAACCTATAAAATAAAAAAATCAAATAATTTCTATATAGGAGAATCGCACTCTGTCTCATTTCACAATTCCTGTACCAAAAGAAATAATTAAATTTATGGCAATTTTTGCTATTTTCATTACCCAATTACAGAATGATGAATTAAATTGAGAATTATGCACCAACATAATTGTATAGGCGTAAGCATTCAGATGAGCCTTCGCAAATAAATATTACAAGTATTGGCTTAATGAATTGATTTTCACTTATTGAGTTTTAAATTTTTAGTTGCGATGTGTATTGAAAGAAGCACTAATGAGAAGTGCGATATAAATGAGCTTAAGTAGTTTGCATTTCATACTTAATTCTCTCTACCCATTTTCTTAATAGTCTCCTCCATCTCAACTTTAAGTTTTTTAACTTCTTCTAAAATCTCATCTCTATTAGTTATACCTTTCCTTTCAAGTATTCTATTCAGTGCCTGTATCTCAAGCATATTTTAAACTAATAATTCTTGATTGCTTATAATTTCTGCCATTTTATATCCCTTTTATTGTATGTATTCGTTTTTCTTCTTTAGGCAATTCCATATCATAAAATTCTTTTACTGTTCCATAGATATAGTCTAAAGTCTCTAAAGATGAACTATCACAATTTTGTTTTGTAAACTCAAGAATTAAGATACCCTGATTTGAATAAATATTAAAACCCACTTCTGTTTTAGTAATTATAGTAGGGGTAAAATACAATAAAGACCCAAGAATTGATCCTACATCAACAGATATGCTTGGATTGATTGGTGAAGAAAAGGTTCAATTAGATTTTGATAAAGACAGAGGTGACATTGATATTCAAGCATCAATATATTCTCAAGAGGATGGATTGGTTATTGAAAAATATAAAGATTACCCTGGAGCTCATAATATGAATTTGCATGGTGTAGTAATCGGTAAAGAATTAAGAGCGACAGCAAAATATAAATGGGATGGATCAAAATACATTGTTACTAATGGTTATAGTTACGTACATACTTTTGATGAACGTTTTTACGACGTCGTTCCTCCATCTTTCCCGGATACCAAATATTTCAAAATTGTTTCCTGGTTAGAATAGAAGTATAATGTAGTTTTTTCTTAAGGGCTAAGCATTAAATATGTTTAGCCCTTTTTTTATTGCTTAATTTGGTGCTATTGTCACC
>JBATTD010000249.1:0-2421 GCA_049670345.1 Ignavibacteriaceae bacterium | reverse complement strand
CCCTATTACAACAGTTGCAAGCGGTCTCTGTACTTCCGCGCCTGCTGAAGTTGAAACAGCCATTGGTAGAAAGCCGAGAATGTCCACACTTGCTGTCAGTAGTATCGCACGCAATCTTGATCTGGTTCCCTTAATAATTCTTTCATTCAAGTCATCAACTCCCTGCCTTTTAAGATCATTGAACATGTTTATTAAAACCAGTCCATTTAATACAGCAACACCAAAGAGCGCAATAAAGCCAATTCCAGCAGAAATGCTGAAATGCATATCTCTTAAATAGAGTGAGAGAACACCTCCGATGCCGGCAAGCGGAATCGCCGTTAAGATCATCAATGCTTGTTTTATGGATTTGAGTGAGAAGTAAAGAAGAACAAAAATCAATGCGAGCGCCGCAGGAAGGACAAGTGATAATCTCTTCGACGCTTCTTCATAATTTTCAAATGCACCCCCATACTCAATATAGTAGCCGGGAGGAAGCTTGAGATTCGCATTCAATTTTTCTTTTATTTCATCAACAAGCGAAGCAACATCCCTTCCACTTACATTAACTCCGACATAAGTTCTTCTGTTCGTGTTCTCCCTGGATATCTGCATAGGTGCTTCGATATACCGGATTTGTGCTAACTCTTTAAGTGGAATTTGATTTCCATCCGGCAATGGAATGTAAATATTCTGAAGATGTTCAATGTCGGTCCTGTATTCTTCTTTCAGCCGAACAACCAGGTCAAATCTTTTCTCTCCTTCGAAGATAACACCGGCTGTTTCGCCTCCGAAAGCTGTACTGATAATTCTGTTCAAATCTTCAATGTTTAAACCATAACGTGCGATTTTTCCTCTGTCGTACAAAACAGAAATCTGTGGAAGCCCCCGAATAGCTTCTGCTTTTAGATCCGCGACACCTTCAATATCTCTGATAATAACTTCGGCTTCACTTGATTTCCTGGCAAGGACATTTATATCCTCCCCATAAATTTTAACCGCGATGTCTTCCCTCACACCCGAAAGCAGCTCATTAAAACGCATCTCAATTGGTTGCGTAAACTCGTAACTCACTCCCGGAAATAATGCAAGCTCTTGTTTCATTTTTTCTATCAGTTCATCCTTTGAATCTGCAGACGTCCATTCGGATTTGTCTTTCAACAAAACAAACGTATCTGCTAAGTCCATCGGCATTGGATCAGTTGGCACTTCAGAAACACCAAATCTTGAAGCAATCTCTTTTATCTCGGGGAATTTTTTAAGAAGATGTGCTTCAATTTTTGTGGACATCTTCTTTGCTTCTGTGAGGTTTGTTCCCGGTTTTAGAATTATATGAAACGCAATTATTCCTTCATCCAACTGAGGAACAAACTCGCCACCAAGCCTGACAAAAAGTACTACAGAAACTGCAAGAAGGACGAGAGCCGATATCAGCACAGTAGTTTTCTTTTTTAAGGCATAAACGATTGACGGCTGATAAAGTCGATTCACAAATTTCATTATCTTATCACTGATCGTAACTCTATTAACCGGCTTTTTGCGTAACACTAATGATGAAATCATGGGAACATAAGTGAAACAGAGAATAATCACACCAATCATTGCAAAGATTAAAACATAAGCCATTGGTTTGAACATTTTACCTTCAACACCAGTAAGTGCAAGGATAGGCAGATAAACAATTAAAATGATTAGCTGACCAAAGAATGCTGAGTTAAGCATCTTTGAGGATGAATCAAAAGTAATTGTATCCATTTCATCTTTGCTGAGCAGCCTGTTAAATTCTTTACTCTTCTTTGCTACGAGGAAAACAATACTTTCAACTATAATAACTGCTCCATCTACGATAATTCCAAAATCAATTGCCCCAAGACTCATAAGGTTAACCCAGACTCCGAAAATATTCATCATTCCAAAAGCAAACATCATTGAAAGCGGGATTGTGGATGCAATGATTAGCCCTGCACGATAATTTCCAAGAAGAATAATAAGGACAAATAATACTATCAATCCTCCAAGCACAAGATTTTCTGTAATTGTTGAAGTGGTGTGAGAGATTAATTCTGAACGGTCTATAAAAGGGTGAATCTCCAAACCTTCTGGCAGAGACTCCTGAATCTGATATATCTTTTCTTTTACATTTTTCAGAACCTGATCGGAATTTTCTCCCTTAAGCATCATTATCATTCCCCCGACGCTTTCCCCCTCCCCATTCCTTGTGAATAGTCCAAACCTGACCTGGCTTCCGTATCTTACTTCAGCAATATTTTTTATAAGGATAGGAACGTTGTTATTCACTTTAACAACAATGTTTCCAATTTCACTCTTTGACTTCGCAATTCCTTCTCCACGAATCAAATAAGCTTTGTGATCTTTCTCGATGTACGAACCGCCGGCGTTCGCATTATTTTTTTCCAATGCTACAAAGACATCAGCAATGGT
>JBATTD010000248.1:0-1680 GCA_049670345.1 Ignavibacteriaceae bacterium | reverse complement strand
ATACGTTTGCGGTCAAACTTCACTACATAGGAAGGCTGAGCTTTAAGAATTTTATAGTTAGTAAAAAATTTTTCGCCAGATTCATCGTAATTAAACATCATCCCTGCATTTGAATTTTCGAGTATTTGCTTAACTTCTTCGTTGTTATCGCCAAATGCTATAATTGGGTTACCGGTTCTCAAATATTCAAAAAGCTTACCGGGAACATGCCTCGGTTCACTTGCGCAGACGAGAAGAAAATCCGCTTCACTTATACTCTTCAGCATTTCATTGTAAGGCAAAAATCCACAATATTCAGTAATTTCATTTAACTCTTCTTCGCTTATACTCTTTTTAATTTCGGGATCTACAGTCCCGATAAATTTTATACGGATTTTATTTCCACTCTCATTTTCTTTTTTTATTTGCTTCCAGAAGTTTGGAGGGTTTTGAAATGAAAATATATTTCCAGCATGCACTAATACTTTTTCATCTTTCTGTTCTTTGTTAACCACTATTCTTTCAAAATCTTCTTCGTTGTAACCCCAGTAAAGTACATTGGATTTACCCTCAATAAAATTGTACTTTTTTATATAATCTTTTCTCATTGTTTCCGTAACAAACACTATAGTCTTCGCATTTTGTAATACAGTTTTTTCAAGATGATTATCAATGCTTAAGGTAATTTTACTCCGCTTAAAATCTTTATAGTAAATTATATCAACCCAGGGATCAATAAATACAGGTACGTGGGGAATGTTCAATCTTCTGCTTATCTTCTTACCGATTAAATGTGTTGAGTGTGGCGGTCCAATAGAAACGATTGCATCAATTTTTTCCTGTTTAATTATTTTGCGTGCTGCTTTTACCGCAGGAAAGTACCATCCAACCCTAGCATCGGGAATGAACAAATTCATTCTTATCCAGATAGAAATTCGGTGAGATAAACTTCTGTTTGATTTTGAAATTGTTTCAGAAGCAACAAGCTGATCATTTTCTTTTTTGCCGATGAACTTTTTATAAATATTAAATGGCTCATATGATTTTGTTCTGATTACCTTTAATTCAGGTGATATATCTTCCAACAATGTTTCATCCTGTTGAGAGAATGTATCCTCTTCAACAGTTAACACAAATGGCTGCCAACCATATTTTGGAAGATGCTTCATAATCTTTAAGGGCCAGTGTAATGATGCTTTTCCTGATGGAGGCCAATAGTATGTGATGAGTAAAACTTTGTTCATTTTATAATTAAGGTTTAACAGCAATTAATCTTAACACCACTGCTTCACCTGAATGTTGCTCACTCTCATTTAGGGTTACAATCTTCTTTTCCAAAACTATAATGTTCATCTTTACAAAATCATCTTTTAATTCTTCTTTGGAATAAAGCATATTAATATTTTTTGGTCCGCCGGAATCCTTTCCTAATTGTTCCTTTTCATAAACCTCTAGGATCAATGTTCCGCCGGATTTTAAAGAAGCTACAACTTTTGCGTGAACTGCACTTCTGATCTTTGGATTTAGATGCAAGAAAATTATTGCAAAGGAATCGTAATAATTTAATTTGGGTTTATATTCTGAAAGATCTGTGATTTCATAATTAATATTGACAGAATTTTCTTCAGCTAATTTTATTGCTTTCTCTTTTGCAATTGTACTGAAATCAACCGCATCAACATTCCATCCCTCATCTGCGGC
>JBATTD010000247.1:0-2222 GCA_049670345.1 Ignavibacteriaceae bacterium | reverse complement strand
GTATAATAACTGATGTTAAACAAATAAACAACTATGGCTGGTTGAGTGTTGGTAGGTTGCGAGTTAATAAATTAAAGGGATTGAGCCGTGCTGCTCTCAGCCAGGGTTTTCAAAACTTCTGTTACTTTTGAATATTCTTCTGATTTATCAAAAAAATAATCGGCGCCGTATTCCAAACACTTTTCCTTATACTGCCCCAAAGGATAATTTGTTAGCAAGATTGTTATAATCGAGGAGTTCATTTTCTTAACCTTCTTAAGAACCTCTACCCCTGAATCACCCGGTATTTTAATATCCAGTATAACAACGTCGGGGGTTTTTTCCTCAATTATATTTATTGCCTCGAAAGAATTTCCAGCTTCCCCTACAATAGCTAAAGAAGGAATGTCCGAAATCATACTAATAAGTCGTTCTCTTACAATTGTTGAATCATCTACTACAACCACTCTCATAGCTTCAAACTCCATTTTTATTACAGAGTATTATTTAATCCCAAGACAGCAATAACTTTACCTTTGAATTAGAAAATATAAAATTAAGCATAAGTGTGTTATAAGCAATATTCTGAATTACTTGTAGGGGAAATTCTTACATCGTTTATTACTTAATATTTCGAAAGAGTGTTTTCTTATAAAGTAATGCCAAAAAAAATAGTTTTAACTGGTTAAGACTAACAATTGCCGATTGTTAAAAATGTTTGGGGTTCAATTATAATATGATTTTTGGTTGATAGATAAAAATTTTTTGATGGGTTTTGGTGTGCCTGTTAGTGGTATAAAAAGTTTAAATGATGATAGTAATATCTTACTTTATAAATTTGACTTCAGTTCGTTAACTCTTTTCATTAATGCTTTCACTCTTTCAACGTCAACTTCGTTCATCCAATTGCCTTCTTTCTTTAAAGATGAACCAACAATAAAAGCATCGGCGAGGGGTAAATATTTATCAATGTTTTCCGTTGCTATTCCCGAACCAATAATTACAGGAACCTTAATTTCATCTTTAACTTTTTTTACCTCGTCAATATCAGCTTCAGAACCCGTTGATGAACCTGTAATTATTATTCCATCACTTAAAAAAAACTGTACGGCTTTAGCAGTTTCAATTATATCTACATCAGAAGTAATTGAGTGAGAACTGTGTTTCTTTTTTATATCGGTAAAGATTAAAATGTTTTCTGCGGCAATTTGTTTCCTGTATCTTAACAGCTCCCCGGCATCAGATTCCATTAGCCCTTCATCAGCAATGTGAGCAAAAACAAATCCTTCCGTGCGCACAAAATCCAATCCGGCTGAATGTGCTGCGGCAAGTGCCTCTTTGTTCGCGCCTGCAAGAATCTGAATTCCACATGAAAGCTTCGTTAAATTTTTAACTTCATAACCAATTACACTCATCAGGGATGTAATTTCAGGTCCGACTTTTCTTTTTAAATACGGAACATCGTGCATGTTTTCAATTGCAATTGCATCAATCCCGTTTTCTTTATAGATAAGCGCTTCCGTTTTTGCCTGTTCAATAATTTGCTTAACACTTCCCCTATAGTTTGGTGTGCCGGGCAATGCTGAAACATGAATCATTCCTATAACAGGTTTATAAATATTAAAAAGATTGAGATGTTTCATTTGGGTTCCCAGTCTACTCCTTCGCAAGGAACATAATCTTCAGTGGGATGTTTATCATACTTAAGGCAAAGTACTGCTGAAGTATCAAAATGTTTGCAGCTTGAACATAATGTAGAGCTTATAACATTTTTGTTTTTTTCTTCGAACCACCTGTAGCTTACAATTGCAGGATGAAATATGATAACATAAATTGCAGCCAGGCATATAAGCAGCCACAGGTTGAAATCTATTTCGGATTTAATAATCCAAAGCCCGGGAATTGTAATCGCAGTCCTTACTAGTGTCCAAAAAACTATCTCGCCCAAATTAAAGTCCTATCTTAACTACCATACCAAGAAATATTTACAGTTTGAAAATTAAAGAATAAACTAAATTCTTAAAAGAATTATTGACAGAAATACGCCCCTGGCAAAGATATTGTAAACTTGTAATATTTACATTAATGTGTTATTATTATCATTACTGAAAATCTGGTTTATGTAGAAATTACCGGTTGAAAGGAAAAGCACTTTTTAGGTAAGTGCTTAAAAATAAAGAAGATAGAGTGAGCGCGGATGGTCTCGAACCATCGACCCTCTGCTTAAAAGGCAGATGCTCTAC
>JBATTD010000246.1:0-1576 GCA_049670345.1 Ignavibacteriaceae bacterium | reverse complement strand
CTCTTACGGCAAGGGAGTATGAAATATTTCGTTACATTATCACCGGGACACTGAACAAACAAATTGCTGCTGAATTGGGAATTGCCGAACAAACAGTTAAAAATCATCGTTTAAAAATAACCGATAAGCTAGGAGTTAAGTCTGCAGCAGAAATGGTTTACATCGCTGAAAAATTAAATATTAAAGGGGCTTCGGTCAGTAACCCTTCTTAACATTCCAAAAGCCCATCCTTAACTTATTTAATCTATTTATATGGGACTAAGTACCTATTTACAGTTACATTAAATCGAGATAAATTTCCTTACAAATTATATAAGGAGATAAAATGAAACACTATCTACTAATTCTGGTCTTTACATTCACTTCGTTATCACTCGCACAACAAATAGATTCAACTACTGTTAAAGAGGAAACCAAATCTGAAACAACAAAGCAAGTTTCCAAAGAGAACAGATGGTACTATGGTGGGACTATTGGTTTCAGCTTTTGGAACGACTACACATATATAGGAATTTATCCGCTTGTCGGGTATAAAGTTACACCACAGTTTTCTATAGGTGGAAAAATCGGATACTCATATTACAATTATCATAATACAGATTTGAGCACTAATAATTATGGTGGAAGTGTGTTCACAAGATATAGAGTCATTCCGCAGTTTTACCTTCACGGTGAATTTGTCTATTTCAGTTATGAGCAACAAACCTATGACTTACAAACCAGGCAATATGGAACTGAGAGAAACTGGGTTCCTTTTTTATTACTAGGTGGCGGATTTAGTCAAAACGTTGGACAAAATGTATGGGCCTATGTTGAGGTATTATTCGATGTTCTGCAGGATGAAAATTCGCCTTATGAGGGTTGGGATCCTTTTATAAGCATTGGTGTGGGCGTAGGATTTTAGGTAGATATAACCTCTTTAATTAAAATCCACTATTAGTTAAACTAGGCAGCTCTATGGGTTGCCCTTTATTGTAATAAGTATCCGCTATTTTCCAGCTCTGATGAAATACCTATCAAGAATCAAATTATGCCTTAGTATAGGACTAAGTGCCTATTTACAAATCACCTGCAATCTAGTAGTTTACTTCAGCTAGTAAACTGGTTAAAATTGTCAGTTCAATTCCGGATAATTTTCTAAGCCAATTAATTTATTAACCTCAACTATATCATTTATGAATACAAAAACTTCAAACCCGCAAATTAAACCTTCTTCTGCAGAATTAAATCGACTTGAAAAAGACAAACAAGGACTTTCACCTTGGAAAAAATGGGGACCATATTTAAGTGAACGTCAATGGGGTACTGTCCGTGAAGACTACAGTGAAAATGGTGATGCATGGAACTTCTTCACTCACGAACATGCACGCTCACGAGCATACCGTTGGGGTGAAGACGGCATTGGCGGTATTTCTGATGACAAGCAACGCCTTTGTTTTGCAATGACTCTTTGGAATGGTAAAGATCCAATTCTTAAAGAGAGGCTTTTTGGGTTAACCAACAGCGAAGGCAACCATGGCGAAGATGTTAAAGAATATTATTTCTATCTGGACTCTACACCAACGCACTCATACAT